>UQSH01000001.1 GCA_900543795.1 uncultured Oscillospiraceae bacterium
AAATCAGAAAGAATATCATTCAGGCTGACCTTGTGGAAGGTATTGTTGCTCTGCCGACGCAACTCTTTTATAGCGTTACTATACCGGTTACGCTTTGGTTCATATCAAAGAACAAGAAGCAAAAAGGCAAAACGATGTTTGTCGACGCCCGCAAGATGGGATATATGGTTGACCGCAAACACAGAGATTTTACCGATGACGATATTCAGAAGTTGGCAGATACATTTACCGCTTTCCAAGAAGGTAAACTTGAAGATGTAAAAGGTTTCTGTGCGGTTGCTGACCTTCAGGAAATCGAAAAGCAGGACTTCATCTTGACACCGGGCAGATATGTCGGAATTGAAGAAGTCGAGGATGACGGAGAACCGTTTGAAGAAAAGATGACTCGCCTAACCTCCGAATTATCGGAAATGTTTGCAAAGTCCCACGAATTAGAGGACGAAATCCGTAAGAAACTGGGGGCGATTGGGTATGGTATCAAATGATAAAATAGCATATTATTTAGTTTTTGATACGAATGTTCTGTTCCAAACTTATGAAAAAAAGGCAGACTTCACTACATTCGGCTTTAATGCAACATATGAAAATGTAATTGATATGATTAATCAACTGGACATTTACGATCAAGTTATATTGGCGATTCCATCTGTTGTTTGGAGTGAAATGGAAAGGCAGATCATAGAAAAACATGATGAATTGCTTTTATCATATAAAACAACTATAACAAAGAAACTTTTTCCTGAATACTCCATACACGAGAACATAGCAATTGATTATCCGGAGTACATTAAAGCTAAAATTACAACCTACAAAACCGAGCTTTCAAGTGGGTTAAATAAAGTTATCGAACTGCCAATTGCCTCGAATAGCCGTTTTGATAGCATAGTAAACCGTGCGTTTAACAAACTTCCACCTTTTGAAGGTAAAGATAAGAAATCCGATAAAGGATTCAAGGATGCATTATTGTGGGAAAGTGTTCTGGAGTTTGCATCGAATCGTTCAAATTCGAAGATTATCTATTATTCAAAAGATAATGTTTTCGGCGAGTTCCTTCTTAAAGAGTTCGCAGAAAGTGAAGCTAATTCGTCTCTTTTCATTTGCAAAAATGAAACTGAGGTCAAAAATCAATTAGCAATATGGGCAAAAGAAATTGATAAATACTCTTATCAACCGATTGAGGATTTTGATGAGAATAAAGAAATTATTGAGTGGCTGAATTCCAGCGATTTTCTTATTCAGATAATTGATCGAGACTTTGGACTTGTAGAAAAAGGACGGTTGATTTCTTCAACAATCGCTCATTTGATTAGCATTGATAATATCGAATGTTTGAGCCAAACTGAAGATTTAAAAGATTATTACATTGAAATCGTTTTACAGATTGAATATGATTTAAAAGATGGTGGAAAGACATCAGAAACCATTAATGCAGGTGTTCGAGTTGAAGTGTGTTACGATACTGTTTTTTCTGTTGAAGATGCGTATAGAACAGATGACAATGAGCTGAAAGTGAGATTTAGTTTATGAGTATAGGACGAATAAAAGCACCTTTAATTGATTACATTGAAGTAAATCCGCGAGAAACGATAGCCAAAGGCTGCATAGCTAAGAAAATAGGCATGGATAGATTACAACCTTTTTGTCGCGATATTTCGGAGTATGAATTATCTGAATTTACTGGCGGTTCTAAGTTTCGAAATGGCGATACCATTATGGCTCGGATCACTCCTTGTTTGGAAAACGGAAAAACAGCTATGGTAAACATCTTAGATAAAAATGAGGTGGGATTTGGCTCAACAGAATACATTGTGTTTAGAGCAAAAGAAGGATTGACTACACCGGATTTTGTTTACTATCTTGTATGCAGTTCACTTGTACGAGATCCTGCAATCAAGTCAATGGTTGGTTCGTCTGGACGACAAAGAGTACAAACGGATGTAGTAGAAAATCTTGAAATTGATTTTCCGCTACTCCCCGATCAAGCTAGAATTGCAAGCGTATTAAAATCATTTGATGACAAAATTGCCCTTAATAATAAGATAAACAATAATTTAGCGGCTTAAATTTCAATGTCAGATACATCAATTTCTCCCGACATTAGTTTCGGCAACAAAGAATCACGAATTTGAGCAAGATTTTCATTTTCAAATTCATTTGCTTGTATTGCTTCGGTGAGACTCTTGAATATTGGCATATATTCCGTGAAAGTTTGCTCGTTGTATATGAACTCAAACTTTGCTAAATCATTCATTACGATATACGGAATTGCAGAGCCACGAGTTCCGCCCATAATTTTCTTGCTGAGTTCTAATTTTACAAACCAATAAAGAGGAAATATAAACTCTGGATTTACATTATCGAGTAGCGTACAAGCATATGTTCTCTGGTATAGGTCAAATTTGCCACAATAAAAGCGTGTTCGACCTGTATATGCCCCATTACCAGATACAATGATGGCATTGCCATCATATATATAGCTGTCAATTTGAAGAGCATCCGGGGCACAAGTGAAGAATTTATATTTTCCACCATTAACAGAAGCATTTGCGTTCTTTTTACCTGTGAATATCGAGCAGAATTCGTCAAGTGTCACTATTTTACCTTTAGTCTCTGACTTTGGAGAAAAGAAAGCTTGATACAAAGCATCCGCTTGCTGCTCTAAATTATTGTTTATCTTATTATTAAGCTCAATCTTGTCATCAATAGCCTTTAGCAGCCTACCAATTTTCCTTTGTTCTTCGATAGGCGGTAGTTCTATATCTAAGTTGGCAACAACATCAGTTTGGACTCTTTGACGACCAGATGAACCAACCATAGATTTTATTGCCGGATTGCGAATCAATGGGCTACATATCAAATAGTACAAGAAATCAGCGTCAGTTACACCATCAATAGCTCGAAAGACAATGTATTCCGTTGAGCCAAAACCAACTTCATCATCACTCAAAATTGAAACTTTTGCAATTTTTCCGTTCTCAAGACAAGGAGTAATTCTTGCCATAATCGTGTCGCCATTTCTAAATTTTGTGCCGCCCTTATATTCTTCAAGCACAAATTCGGGAACATCTCTACAAAAAGGCTGCAACTTATCCATTGGCACTTTCTTTGCCACAACGCCCTTGCCAATACTCTCTCTTGGATTGATATAAGCGATTTCTGATAGCTTTTTCGTAGTCCAATTATACTTCATACCCAATCGCCCCCAGTTTCTTGCGGATTTCATCCTCTAATTCGTGGGACTTAGCAAACATTTCCGATAATTCAGAGGTAAGGCGTGTCATCTTTTCTTCAAACGGTTCTCCGTCGTCCTCTGCTTCTTCAATACCGACATATCTGCCCGGTGTCAAAATGAAGTCCTGCTTTTCGATTTCCTGAAGATCGGCAACAGCACAGAATCCTTTTACATCTTCAAGTGTACCTTCTTGGAAAGCGGTAAATGTATCTGCCAGCTTTTGAATATCCTCATCGGTAAAATCTCTGTGCTTACGGTCAACCATATAACCCATCTTGCGGGCGTCAATAAACAGGGTTTTGCCTTTCTGTTTCTTGTTCTTTGAAATAAACCAAAGTGTTACCGGAATAGTAACGCTGTAAAAGAGCTGAGTTGGCAGAGCAACAATACCTTCCACAAGGTCAGCCTGAATGATATTCTTTCTGATTTCGCCCTCGCCGCTGGACTGAGAGGACAAAGCACCGTTTGCAAGCACAAGACCTATTTTTCCGTTCGGTGCTAAGTGGTGTATCATATGCTGAATCCACGCATAGTTGGCGTTACCGGCAGGCGGTGTTCCGTATTTCCAACGAACATCATCTTGGAGAGAATCATATCCCCAAGGCGAATAGTTGAACGGTGGGTTTGCCATTATATAATCCGCTTTTAATGTTTTATGTAAATCATTTGAGAATGTGTCGGCTTGATACGGCCCAAGGTCGGCATCAATTCCGTGTATCGCAAGATTCATTTTTGCCATTTTCCAAGTGTCCGGGTTAAATTCTTGTCCATAAACAGAAATTGAACCTCTTTTGCCGCTGTGAGCCTGAATAAACGCATTGCTTTGAACAAACATTCCACCGCTTCCACAACAAGGGTCATAAACACGACTGTTTTCAAGCGGCTTTAATATAGATACTATTGTTTTTACAATGCTTACAGGTGTATAGAATTCTCCGCCTTTTTTGCCTTCATATTCAGCAAATTGATTTATGCAATATTCATATGTTCTTCCTAAAATATCTTTTGCATCGTCAGAATGCATATCAATATTTGTGAAAATATCTACAACATTGCCCAATACACGCTTGTCCAAATCAGGTGTTGCATAGTTTTTGGGCAAAACATTTTTCAATGAAGTGTTTTCTTTTTCAACAGCTCTCATTGCATCATCAATAACTGTACCGATTTCAGGCGTGTGAGCAGCCGAAGCGATTACAGACCATCGTGCCTCTTCAGGCACAAAGAAAACATTTTCTTCCACATATGCGTCTCTGTCATCCTCAAAACCGTCGCCCTCGGCAACTAATTGCTGATAGCGTTTGTCAAAAGAATCAGAAATATATCTAAGGAAAATGAGCCCGATGATTACTTTTCTATAATCAGCGGCAGGAATCGCTCCCCACAGTTCTTTCGCCGCATCCCATAATTCTTTTTCAAAGCCGATATTGGTGTTATTTCCGGTAGCCATAGAAATTTCTCCTTATTTTATTGCTTCATTGTAATTTTATACAACGCAGTAGTTATGGTGGAAGTGTTATATCAAAACTTCCCATTTGCCGTAGCGTTTGCCGTCAACTCTACGGATATATTGTTTCTCTTTCAGGCTCGCCCTGTCTAATATATTCTTCAAGTTCAAATTGCCAATTATTGTCGGGCATATTTGCACCTCATTTCATTTTAGTAACTTATAATTTTTGCAGTTGTATTTATTTTTCTACAAATACATTTTTGGGCTTTGAAAGCAACTCTTCTTTTGTGGAAAGTATGTACCATTTTTTAATATAAGAATCATTTAACAACTGCTTGTCAGCCTCAACTAAAGAAATAAATAAGTGTGTCAATCCATCCCACTCTTTTATATTTCCCGGCGGATGAAGCGACCACTGTAATTGTTCTAAAGTCCAATTGTTTTTAATTAAGTTATGCATCATTGATGTTGTTGCATAATTTTCTTCACCGTCGGCACCACCCAAAGCAATCGGTTTAATGTGGTCAATTGACGGCATTAGCTCCCAATATGCAATATGGCAGGCATCCATTTTCCCATGCTGTTGGTATGGAAATTCATTAGGACAGTAATAAGAAATTACTTTCAATATACCCGGATTAACCAATCGTTCGCCACTGTATCTGTCAATAAACCCATCTTTTATGCACTGCTTAAATTTTATTTTATCCGTAACTCCTCTTTTTGAACGCTTAAAATACTCAAACGGATATTCACTGTTGATAATTTCTACAGCCTTTATGCTATTTTGATTCAATAATTGAAGCGCAATTTTCTCAAGAGTATCTGTTTTCAAGTGATTATATCCTCCGAATCAAATAAAGATATTGTAACTACATTTAAACTATTTACAGTTCTTCCGTCTTAAAGGTAGTTGCTATAATTATAATCATTATATCATAAAAAATTAATAACAACAAGTTATATGTTATTGCTGTTCATTATTTTGGACTTTGGTAAAAAATAATCGCTTACTACACATCAATAACCCTCAAATACTGTTCTAACCTTTCGGTTACATATTCAGCAATAAGGTTTGTCATTGGTGTTGCGTCTTGATTTCTTGAATAGCTATCGAACGCATCGTAATAACGCTTTCTGTCGGTGAATTTTACATTTATCGGTGGGTAGCCGTTCTGCATTAACTCAAAATTCATCAGCAGTCTTCCTGTTCTTCCGTTTCCGTCAATGAACGGGTGTATGCTCTCAAATTCAAGATGAAATCTTGCTACTCGCTCAATGATGTTCATTGTGGCTTTTCTTTTCTCATTTTCAGCCAACAGCTCCGTGATTTTAGGCTCAATCATATACGGCTGAACAGGCTCTGTTAAAGTTCCCATTATCCTAACCGGAATCCGTCTGTACACGCCCTTATCCTCCGGTTTGTTTATCAAAACTAATGAATGTATATTTTTAATTACAAATTCCGTCAGCGGTATTTTGTTGCTTACAATGTCCTGAACATACAAAAATGCATCCTTATGTCCGACTGCTTCCAAGTGGTCCTTTAGAGGCTTTTGGTCTATCGTTATACCCTCAAGCACCATTGCAGTTTCCTGAAGCGTTAAGGTGTTACCCTCAATGGCGTTTGAATTGTAGGTGAACTCAATCATAAATTCCTCATTAAGCCTTTCAAGCTCGCCCTGAGTAAGATGTCTGCGAGTGTCAAGCTCTGCCTTTAGCTCCTCAATTCTTTCAAAGGAAATTGCTCGCCTTGATGCCTTTCTTCTGCCGTCGGCAGGCTTTTGTGCATTCTCAGGTATCATATAAAGATTGCCCTTGCGAATAACGCCCTCTATTTTGTTTTCTTGGCAGAGAATGCGAACTCGCCTTGCTGACAATCCCCACTTTTCAGCCGCCTGTGATACCTTAATGTAATTCATAATATCATTCCTCTTTTTGAGACTATAGGAATATTATAACGCAAAATAGGAACAATATCAACTATTTATCGCGTGTTGAATTGTTATATTTCCTTGACAAAGTATCATTGTGATGATATATTGAGGGCAATTTGAGATTATTTTGAGGGATTATATGAAAATAACCTACATTAACCATAGTGGATTTCTTGTTGAAACGAAGGACAGCTATTACATTTTTGACGGGTTAGGATTATTACCGTTACCCTATGATGTATAAGTGTTGCGCGATGCTGAATGGCAAAGTATTGACAACCGACTGAAAAATCATTATAATAAATCTATTATAATATAAAAAATCCAATGAAAGGGTTAAATGACGAAAGGATAATTATTATGAAAAAGACTATGAAAAGAGTATTGGCTCTTGTTCTTGCAGCTCTTGCAATCGCAGCTGCATTTGCAGGATGCTCAGGTAAGGCTAACAACGATGCAAACACCGATACCGGCAACGACACAGCTGCTACAAAGTACATTATCGCAACAGATACTGTATTTAAGCCATTTGAGTACACAGACGCTCAGGGCAACTTTGTTGGTATTGACGTAGAAATTCTTGCTGCCATCGCAGAGGATCAGGGCTTTGAATACGAGCTTAAGTCCCTTGGTTGGGATGCGGCTATCGCTGCCTGTCAAGCAGGTCAGGCAAATGGTATGATTGCCGGTGCTTCCATCACGGAGGAAAGAAAGAATTCAGGCTGGATATTCTCTGATCCATACTACATTGCAACACAGTGCGCAGCAGTAAAGGCTGATTCCGAAATCAACTCAATTAAGGACCTCAATGGTGCTCAGATAGCTGTTAAGACAGGTACACAGGGTGCTCAGTATGCAGAGTCGCTTAAAGATGAGCTTGGCTTAAAGCTTACATATTTTGAGGATTCTCCTACAATGTATCAGGCTGTAACAGGCGGTCAGTGTGTTGCTTGCTTTGAAGATACTCCTATTATGAAGGCTTCAATCAAGGACGGAGATCTTGCACTCAAGGTTCTTGAGGATTCCGAAAACGAGGGTGCCGGCTATGGCTTTGCAATTCACAAGGCAGAAAATCAGGAGCTTATTGATAAGTTTAACGCAGGCCTTGCAAACATCAAGGCTAACGGCAAGTATGACGAAATCATCAATAAGTACCTAGGCTAATTGCTAAACTAAAAACGTATCTATTATCGGATAGGGCGTCTTTAAAGATGCCCTATCTTTGAGTTATTACCATAAGGAGGAGAGAGAATGATAAAAATTATCACTGACTATGGTGGGATGTTGTTCTCTGCTTTGGGTCAAACTCTCATAATGGCTCTTTGCAGCTTGCTTTTTGCCTGTATGATCGGTTTGATTTTCGGTATTCTTTCCGTACTGAAAAACAAACCTTGCAATGCTGTTTACCGTATTTTTGTAGATGTTGTTCGCGGTGTGCCTATGATTGTACTTGCGTTCTTTGTATATTTCGGCGTTCCGATGGCAGTGAACAATATGTTTTCCAATGCCCATTTTACTTTGACCGCGCTTCAGGCAGGTATTGTTTGCCTGTCGCTTAATTGCGGTGCGTATATGGCAGAGATAATTCGTGCAGGTATTCAGTCTGTTGACATCGGTCAAATGGAGGCCTGCCGTTCACTTGGTATGACATACGGTCAGGCAATGCGCAAGGTTGTGCTTCCGCAGGCTATCAAAACAATGATTCCAAGCATTATCAATCAGTTTATCATTACACTTAAAGATACATCAATTCTTTCGGTAATCGGCTTCCCGGAGCTTGTAAACACAACAAAGAATGTAATTTCCGTATCTATGGATTCGTTCGGCGGTTGGGCTTGCGCAGGCCTTATGTATCTTGTTGTAATTACAATACTTTCATATATTGCAAAGTTTATCGAGAGGAGGATGAACCGTGGCCGTTAATTATGATAACATAAAAATCCATGCTTCACACCTCCATAAATGCTTTGGTAAGCTTGAGGTGTTAAAGGACATAAGCACTGACATTTACGAGGGCGAGGTAGTTGTTGTTCTCGGTCCGTCAGGTTGCGGTAAGTCAACATTTCTTCGCTGTATTAATCGCCTTGAGGATATTACTGGCGGTGAAATGGTTGTTGACGGCAACCATATGGATGACAAAAAAATTGACATAAACAAGGCAAGGGAAAATATTGGAATGGTATTTCAGCATTTCAATCTTTTCAACAACCTTAATGTTATGGACAATCTTACTCTTGCGCCTATTCAGGTAAAGAAAATGAAGAAGGATGAGGCTTGCAAGCTTGCAATGTCTATGCTTAAAAAGGTTGGCCTTGAGGAAAAGGCAGAGGCTTTTCCGTCGCAGCTTTCAGGCGGTCAAAAGCAACGTGTTGCTATTGCACGCGCACTTTGTATGAACCCTGATATTATGCTTTTTGACGAGCCTACATCAGCCCTTGATCCCGAGATGGTAGGCGAGGTTCTCAACGTTATGAAGCAGCTTGCCGCCGACGGTATGACAATGGTTGTTGTTACCCACGAAATCGGCTTTGCAAGGGAGGTTGCAGACAGGGTACTTTTCTTTGCCGATGGCTATATCGGTGAGGAGGGCACTCCTCAAGAGGTTATTTATAACCCTAAAACCGAAAGAGCAAAGGATTTCTTTAACAAGGTATTATAATGTCAAAGTCGAGGTGAGTCCTCGACTTTTTTGGAGCTTGTATGAAAAATAAAAAACTGTTAGCCTCTATTTTGCTGATATTAATTTCTATGGCTTGGGGCGGCTCGTTTGTTGCCCAAAGTAAGGGCGGAGACATTGTCGGTCCGTTTACCTTTGGATTTCTCAGATTTTTGATGGCAGGCATTGCAATTTTGCCTGTTGTTGCCATACATTCCAAAAGAAATAAGACTGCCGCGGCCGTCAGCTATTCTTCAAGAGAGCTTATCAAAGACGGAATAATATGCGGGTTTTTCCTTGCAGGCACATCGGCATTTCAACAGCTCGGCTTGTTTGCAGGCACACCGTCCGGCAAGGCAGGGTTTATTACATCCTGTAACGTACTGTTTGTGCCTATTATCGGACTGCTGTTCAAAAACAAGGTTAAAGCTAATGTTTGGGCATCGGTAGTAATAACTGTTTGCGGCTTATATTTGCTTTGTGTTAATGAGGGCTTTGATGTTCGGCTGTCGGATGCTTATGTGCTTGTCTGTGCAGTGATGAACGCGGCAAGAATTGTTGCGGTTGACAGATTTAAGGATAAAACAGATATTATTAAGCTTGCCTGTGTGCAGTTTTTTTCTGCATCCGCTATACTTGGCGTACCCACATTTGCGTTTGAGGCAAGGGACATTTCTTCTTGGTGGTCAACAGTAAATCAAGGCAGTGTGTGGATGGCATTGCTTTATGCCTCTGTTGTTGCGGGTGCATTTGCCTTTACCATTCAAAACGTTGCACAAAAGCACGTTGACCCAACTGTTTCGTCTATTTTGATGAGTACCGAGGCGGTTTTTGCAGTTCTTGCAGGATGGATGCTGATGGGCGACATTCTTTCGGCTAAAGAGATAATAGGATGCTGTGTGATTTTTGTTGCACTGATAATTGCTCAGCTTCCGGACAAAAAGTATAAAAACAAGGACGAGATATGATTTATTCAATCTCGTCCTTGTTTATTGTACCTATTCCTATACCGAGCCTTCCATGCCGACAATTTTGACGAGGCACACAAAAAGCACGAGGAAATGGGATGCATCTGCTTTGAAAATCACGAAATGGGAATTTATTTCATCGAAGATCCCGACGGCTATTGGCTTGAAATTTTACCGTAATTCTTGATATATATTCTCAAATAATTAACTCCCTTGTGACACACTACAAGGGAGTTTTAATATCCGGATTAAATATTTATTTTTAATGCCAAGGTTGGCACATAACTAAAATATCGTGTCAACTTTACAATTCGTTAATAATTGAATATTCATACAAAAAGCACCCCACAGATTGTGAGGTGCTTTCGTCATTATTTCTTTGTTTTAACAATCTTTACTGTTGACCAATCAGAGTAATAATTCTTACCATTGTAGGTCTTGTATGCTCTAACTCTTACATAATATTTTGTCTTACCTTTCAGCCCAGCAAAGGTCTTGGTAACAGCCTTTGCAGATTCAATTGTTGCAGACTTCTTGTTTTTTATAAACTTGCTATCTGTTGCAATTTGAACTTGATAGCCTGTATAAGATTTCTTATCCCAAGTTACCTTGATTTGCTTTGAATTTGGAGAAGTAACCTTTAAAATAGTTGGCTTTGCAACTGTTAGCTTGTTTGTGTATTTATCCTTGTATGATTTCCTACAAACAGAACAAGTGTGCAAAGTATATCCCTTTGCGGCGTACGTTGGCTTAACAACCTTTGTTGTGCATTTGTGACCTTTAGCAGGTATAGTTTTACCCGTTGTAAGCTTAACACCACAGGTTGAACACTTTGTATCGCTTTCTTTTCCTGTTGTTGTACATGTCGGAGCGACAGCATTGTTCATTGATACAGATTTATGTCCTGTTGCAGGAACAGCTGTTTGAGCAACTAAAACTGTACCACATACAGAGCAGTGACTACCTTGGGTTAACCCGGACGAAGTACATGTTGCCGCAACTGCGTCATCAATAACAACGGTGTGTTCTTCGCAATAATTTCCAAGTGATACAAAATCCCTGTCAAATTTCATTGCATACGCTTCGGCGGTAGAACCGGTGTATCCGTAAATTGTAGCAAATTCGTCAATTACATTGGCGTTGTTTGGAATTGTGCAATAAGGTGACAGAATAGTAATTTCTCGTAAATTAGAGCAACCATAATAAGCATATCTTCCAACTGAAACAACCGAATTTGGAATGTTGGTTTTGATTAGGTTAGAACAATTATGAAACGCAGAATCCGAAATGTTGGAAATCCCTTCATCAAGATTAATTTCGCGGATGGTATTCTTATGCTTATACCAAAGAGAATCCTCATAATCAGACGACCAATCCGCCATCGTTCCTGTCCCGGGAGTTAAATGAATACGAATTAATCCAACGCATTCGTCCAAACCGCTGAAATCAATTTTTGCTGAAGCTGGAATTGTCACATCGGTTAGGGTATTGAAGGCCTTTGTTCCAATATTTGTAACACCATTAGGAATAGTAATACTTGTTAATCCTGTGCAATTGTAAAATGCGTAATTGCCAATATTTGTAATTCCATTGTCGAGGATTATATCCTTGCATTTTGTTCTGCTGATATACCAGGGTGTGTATTGATAATATGTATCTGAATCGCTCATGTAGAAAGTATAATTTTGCATTATACCGGTGCCCTTGGTTAAGATTACTTTTTCTATGTTGGTACAATTTTTGAATACATCTGAAGAATTATAGATCTTTGCAGAGCAAGGCATTGTAAGCTCTTTTAGTCCAGTGCAATTCTCAAATACAGAATCACCGATGCTTATTACGCTATCCGGTATGGTTACACTTGTTAAGCTTGTGCAATAATAAAATGCCCCTTTATCTATGCTTGTTACACTATTTGGTATCGTTACACTTGTTAAATTTCCACAAGACGAAAATGTACCATGATCTATCCTTGTTACACTATCGGGTATTGTTACACTTGTTAAGTTTTCGCAATCAAGAAATGCACAAGCACCTATGTTTGTTACGCTGTTTGGTATTGTTATGTTTCTTAACCTAAAGCAATCACGAAATGCCCAATCACCTATGCTTGTTACACTATTTGGTATTGTTATACTTGTTAAGCTTGTGCAACTACAAAATGCCCAATCATCTATGCTTGTTACGCTATTTCCAATTGTTACACTTGTTAAGCTTGTGCAATGATAAAATGCCCCATTACCTATGCTTTTTACGCTATTTGGTATTGTTATACTTGTTAAGCTTGTGCAATTATTAAATGCACTACCACCTATGCCAACCACACCATCGGGAATCGAAACACTCTGCAAATTTGTACAACCATAAAATGCACTACCAGCAATGTCCTTGGTCCCCGCTTTTATTTCATAATGTCCAGAAATATTCTGATTTAATTTTATCAAATGAGAACCAATGTAAAGTACATCATTATCCCATTGTTCTTTGTTATTGTAAATACCGGTATTATAGAAAGCTTTAGCACCAATAACTAAGTAGCTATCAGGTATTGTTACGCTCGTTAATCCAGTGCAATTCTCAAATGCGGAACTGCCAATATTTGTAACACCTTCAGGAATGGTAACATTAGGCAATTTTCTGCATCCATAAAATGCATAATTACCAATGCTGGTTACAGTATTTGGAATAGTAATACTTGTTAATCCAGCGCATTCATAAAATGCGTAATCGCCAATACTTGTAACGCCTTCATTAATAATTATATTCTCAATTGCTGATTGCTTATAAAATGGACAATTTTCATAATATAAAGACTCGTTTATATTATCCCTCCAAGAGGTCATTGTTCCGGTTCCGCTTATTGTAAGTGTTCCGGTTGAAGAGTCAAATGTATATGTTAGATTTGAACCACAAGTTCCGCTACTAAGTGCATACGCCGAAAAATCTAAGCCCGCTATCAGGCTCAGCAGCATTACCAGCGATAATATCAAACTAATTGTCTTTTTCATCTTCATTTTTCTCCTTTTGTGTATTTATTTCAACAATAGCATTATTATAAAATTCTTTATAATAGGCCCTACATCTTAAAGAATAATCTTCTTTTGATTCGTCTTTGCCTATTTTAGGGAGCGTAACTCCGCAATCACAAATTTCAACATCAAATTGCTTTAATAGGATTTGTTTTTCATCAAAATCTTTAGCTGATTTTGGTGAATAATAATACACTTTTCCTGTTTTAGCATTTTCATTTTTTCTTCTGTTTAGTAACCACCATAAATCCAACTCTGAAAAATCAAACCCAAAGCCAAGAACATAAACATCAGACATAATAAAATAGTCTATCCAGCTTTTGTATTTGATTGTTTCTCCTTGCTTTTGTTTGTCGTAATATGAATTGCCTCTTTTATTCAAAAATTCTTTAATTTTGAATAAAAGATTTCCATATTCATAATGGCCTAAAATTAAGCTAAAGGGCTTACGAGCTTCACCATGTATATGCCAAATATTATAAGGCTTTTCACCATTTTCAATTTGATTATAGGTATGTAGTAAATATTTGCTTTCAGCTTTCTTAACATCGTGATTTTTTGTAACCTTTTGCAACCGCTTAAGCTTGCTTTCTGACACTACTCTTTCGTTAAGAGCTGCACATTCTAATTCATAAGTATAATTTGTTGTTAAAATTTGATCAAAACCAAGAGATAATAAAGACCTTAAGTATTCTAATTCTTCGTTTGAAATTGGAGACAACAAGTTTTCTTGATACTTTTTGTATTCTTTCTTTTTTAAATTGAATAATCTATCTCTGACATTAACGCCAATAGTTGCAATTGCTTTTAACGGCATTGGAGATTTGTATTTCTCATATTTAGCTTTGTCTAAACCAGATAATGACATTAATAACATATCCCAGTTTCCACAACCAAAATTTAGATTAATTCCATTCCCAATTAGTAATATTTGTTTTCTTTTCATCCTATCTCCAAAATAAAAAAATGCGTACATCCGAAGCTATACGCATAAAAAACACATAGCTCAACTGTTCATCAAAACAAAATTAAACATATCCTCAATGAAGTATGCTAAATAGAGCATCAATTTATTTAATTTTGTTTGGCTCTTTCATTGTAGCATAGAGTCATTATTTTTGCAATAACCAAGTTGTCGCAATACCAAAATAATCTGCCAACCCATGTTTGCTAATGTTATATGAAATGCATTTGAAATATTATTCGTGAATTGATAAACAACAAAACCGAGAGCGACTGAATCACTCTCGGTTATTTATTGCTTATTCAAGTGGGAAAACTACTGTTAAAAGCATTTTGAAATCTGTTGGAGCATAGACTGCGTGTGGCTTTTTAGCAGGCATAACAATAGCTTCACCTGCGTTGCAGAGATACACATTTCCGTCAACGGTAAACTGTCCTGTTCCCTCTAAAACAGTAACCATTGCATCACCTGTTGAGTCGTGTGTGCCGATTTCCTCGCCCTGCGAAAAGGCAAACAGTGTTACGCTGACTGCACTGTTTTGTGCCAAGGTTTTGCTTACTACCTGTCCGGGCTGAACAGTTACTTGATTTGCCAAAGCAAATACTTCCTCGTGATTTACATTTTTGATAAATGCCATTGATTTATCCTCCTTAGGGTAATGGTAATAATCTGAACCACGGTTTATCGTGGCAGATATTGCCCTTACTTTTTGTTAAAATACTCGTTAATCCGAAAGGATTAACTGCGTTTTTGCCTCGATTAAGACCAAATCTGCACACGATAAACTGCAAAGCATCAAAAATGCTTGTAGTAAAGATGAGATTTGGCATCTTGAGATGGCAGCCTTGCTGACGCAAGGCAACAGCGAAAGCGACAAATATCGCTTTAATACTGCATTTTTGACGGGTTCGGATTATTACCGTTACCCTACGATAATATTTTTCCGTCGGTTGAGATTGTTACTACCTGCCAGGGAATGAATTTTCCGCTGTTTTGAAGTGCTGTTTTAACTGCGTATTCAATACCTCCGCAGCAAGGCACCTCCATTCTAACAACTGTTACGCTTTTGATATTATTATTTGCAATAATTGCAGTTAATTTGTCTGCATAATCTACATCATCAAGCTTTGGGCAACCTATAAGAGTAACCTTGTTTTTGATGAAATCGTTGTGGAAATTGCCGTAAGCATAAGCAGAGCAATCAGCGGCAACAAGGAGATTTGCACCGTCAAAATACGGAGCATTTACAGGCACAAGCTTAATCTGCACAGGCCATTGAGAAAGCTGACTTGACACAGAAATATCGGTATTATCCACTTTCTTTTCGTGATTTATACTCATTGAGCGTGAACCCGGACAGCCTGAATGTGCGTGTTGTTTTGCTTTTTGACTTGCTTTAACCGCCGCCTCGTCATAAGCCGGAGCCTCTCGCATTTCAAATGAAATTGCGTCAACAGGACAGGCGGGCAGGCAGTCTCCCAAGCCGTCGCAATAGTCCTCTCTTGTGAGAACGGCTTTGCCGTTTACCATTTCTATTGCACCCTCGTGGCAGGCAGATGCACATGCACCGCAACCGTTACATTTTTCTTTATCTATCTTAATGATTTTTCTAATCATAGGTATCTTCCTTTCATAATTCATTGACCTCATTGTACTACAAATCGTACTAAATTTCTACATTTTTTCGATAAAAAACACGAGGTATGTTATGGAAAGAAAGCAACACAAAATAAGTATTTTGAAGCTACTGTTTATTAGCTTCGGCATATCGGCTATTGAATTTAGTACTGTTTTACGGACTGTCAATGCGGGGAATATTTACAATAAAGTAAATTTATGCTAAGCTATAATGAACATAAAATGGATTATGACATTTTAAACGGATGATTTAGCTATAAGGATGATGAGCATGAATAATGGCAACAAATACATATTTAAAATCATTGTTAATTCTCGTCTTTTCGATGCATACGAGGCAGTTGTTAATACTCTTGAAATCTACGGTATCGTTATTTCAAAGGATTACAGAGAAAGAACAGTTGTGGGAAAATGGAATCCTATACTACATAATGAATTAGGTGCCAAAATTAATGTTTGGACAGGCGAGTTTAGGTTGTGGGAGGACGGCTCAACAACTGTTGTTAGATTGATTTTAAGCGGTAACGGCGATAAAGCTTCGGCAAAAACAATGGCTAAGTTTTTTTACAAAAAGCTGAAGAAATTTATTTCGGTTCAAAATATGTATTTAGACAGAAGCAGTAAAGCATCAAATAATATCACAAAAGAATTATTTACTGCTTTGCAAAGTGCGTATCGGAAGCCTAAACGAAGCTTTGGACAACAATTACGTGATGCTCTTGATATTGCAGATGCCTTGTTGCCTGAAAAGAAACAAGCAAAAAAGGTTTATATATGCGACGATTATGATGATGTATCATACTATCCTGACGAGGACCACGAAGGCCACGACCACGAGCCTGACGGGTATTGTATCGAAGCGGATGAGTATATTCAAGATATGATGTAAAAGTAATAAATGGTATAGATTTATGAAAAGTAATCAAACAACATCTAACAGAATAAATGAATTATATATGGCGATTGTCAGCAATGAAAAGCCGAAAACACGTATAAGAAAGGTTATTTCCTATCCAAACAAGAAAAAGCCAAAGTATTTCTATGTTGTAACAATAAGCAAAAATGAAAAGCAGTTTACCGAGCGTGTTAATGAATTTAATAAGCTTTTGCTTGATAATTTAAAACCAAATGAAAGACTTGTTTACAACGATGATTGCTTTTGCATAGTGTCCGATGAATATGAAATATCATATACTTTTGAAGGCTATTACAAGCAATCAAATAAAAAAGGAATTATCATAAATGACGTTGCAGATGAAAAACCGCTATGCAGAATGGGATTTGAATTTGCAATTAAGCATGCAAAAAAATACAATGTTTATGATTTGGCAATCAGCAAAATGGATAATTCCGGCTGGCAGGAAAAGTACCTAAATTCAGCAGACCGATTAGTTGCCCTTATTAAGCACGAGAGGGGGAAGTGATGTGGAAAATAATAGAGCATGGAAGTATTGTGTTGTTGGAAATATTGTTAAAACGCGTATAGATGAAAACGGTATTTTGAGATATGGAACAAGTGCGTTTACAGGTGGAACAAAGGTTTATATTTGCGGAAAATATTGGGATGAAAGAGCAAAAACGATTACTGTAATAGGTCTTAACAGATTTAAGAAATTTTCAGTGTCTGATATTCCGCCAAACGCAATTGAAAATGTTAGATGTCAAAGAGTATACAAGCCAAAGGTAATAGAAATTATGGATGACTTTGAATTTTGGGATTATTGGTGGGGAAATACAAAAAAGGAAAAGAAATCAGCTGAGCTTTTTGTTGAAAAATGGAACAAATTATTTAATGAAAAACAATAAAATCACAAAAAATGATTAATAGAATTTTGAGCTGTTTGGAATTTCCGGACAACTCATTTTTTGTATTAAATTTTGTTGACAAATGGGAAGCATATGGATTAACTGATACTAATTGATATCAATATATATCAGTTGATGATAAAATGAGTGTAGTAATTGCTTTTGAAGAATTGAAAAATCAAGCCGAGAGGGGTGTCCTCTCGGCTCGGATTTTTGCGGATATGTAGTGCAATTTTCGTTAATTTTATGTTTTTAATGTAATTAGGCGCCCACTGTCGCTTTTGTTCAAGCCCCGAAAGTGGCTTAAATAGGGCATTTTGAAATTTTTTAATGCAAAAAAACACCAACCTCGGAAGCAGCCTCCATCTTAAATCTGTTGAGTGCGTCCTTAGCCTCTGGAACTGTTGCCATTTCAAATACACCTCTTTTTCAATAAATTGCGTTTGCAAGTATAGTGTTTGCTTCAATTCACAATTTAAAATTGAAAAATTTTTACAAATTATACTTAAAAAATATTTTCAAACAGCAAATTATATTAGGCTTGTTTGAATAGTAAATGAAGTGCAATTCCTTTATTAATATTGTTGCAGGAAATTGTTTTAGTTTGTTTTAAAATTGATAAATCAAATTGATAATTATCTTTAATTAGGGCATATCGCATTTGTGTATTTGTACCTTGAATTTAATCTCACGGCGCTTTTTATATTGTAAAAGCCCTTACATTTATATATAATAGAATTAACGCTTATCACAGTAAACAGAAAGGCTTTTAAATATATGGAAAAATTTAAATGGGCGTATATAGGAAGCGGCAGCATAGCCAAATCAACGGCAAACGATATACTCAAAGGCAATCATAAAATTGCTTCGATTTACAGCAGAAATGCTGAAAAAGCAAAGGCTTTTGCAAAAAGATACGGTGCCGTTGCGTTTGATAATTTTGAAGAATGTGTTTGCAGCGAGGATGTTGACGGAGTGTATATAGCAACACCTCACACCTCTCATATTGATTATGCCCTGCGGGCAATTAAGCTTGGCAAGCCTGTTCTTTGCGAAAAGCCCGTCGGCGTTTCTCTTAAAGATGCCGAAAGAGCTATTGAAGCAGCAAAAAGCGAAAAGGTTTATTTTTGCGAGGCTATGTGGACTTGGTTTTCCGATGTTGCGTTAACGGTTAAAAGGTGGGTGCAAAGCGGAGAAATAGGGGAGATAAAAGAGGTTGTGATTAACTATGCCTTTCCCGGTGTTCTTATGCCGAAAACCTCTCGTGTGCTGACTCCCGAAACTGCCGGCGGAGCGCTTCTTGATATAGGAATATACCCGATAACCTATTGCTATAATCTTTTTGGCTATCCCGAAAAAATAATCTGCAATGGCAAAATTAAAAATTCAATTGATATTTCCGAAACGGTTGTGCTTGAATATAACGGATTTAAGTGTACGCTGAATATGTCGCTTTGTCGGCTAAAAGAAAATTGCTTTATAAAGGGCAGCAAAGGAACAATAAGCCTGCCTGCGTTTTTTCACATGGCTTCAAGGGCTATTCTTAAAAATGAAAACGGCAAACAGGTATTTAACGGCAAAACAGACTATTTAACGGAGTTTACGAGAGCCTCGCAGGAAATCAATGAGGGAAAAACGGAATCGCAGTATATACCCTTTGAAGCCACAATGGCGTGCCTGCGAATAATGGATGAATGCCGCAGGCAAATGAATCTCGTTTATCCCTTTGAGCATGAAATTTAGCCAAAATTATTATATAGCAAACGAAGCAAAACAAATACTTTTATTGTTTTGTCGAATATGATATAATTTTGTTAACACATAATTTTTATTTGGGAGGAATTAAAATGCGTTGCGAAAAATGTGGTTCAAAAATATCGAAAAAATCAGAAATTTGTTCTAAATGTGGCAACAGAATCGGCGAAGCACCTGAAAAGGCAGAAACACAGCCGATACAAGAACAAACGACCAAAAAGACAATTACTGATTTCTGGCACAATCTCAATAAGTTCGGGAAAACTCTCGTTGTATTTACAGTTATTTTTGCATTATTTTTTATTGTGTCAGTTCTAAATGGAAAAGTAGGTGCGTCTGTATTTTCATTTGTTCAAACCGTGTTATGCACATTTTCGTTACTGATAAATATAGGTAAAATCGAAACGCCAAAAAGAAAACTTCCTGTTATTCTTTTTAGCGTTGCTTTGGTTTTTATATTTCCATATTTAGTTGCGTCAAGTTCAACAACAAGTAGCGCACAAGAATTTATTTGGTCTGATATAGTTATGAATGAAATGTTGCCTGAACCCAAATCAAATGTTGGTGAAATTATATCAAACGATAACGAAGCTCTCTTAATATATGTTCATAAAACTTCTGTTGATGATTATAACGAATATCTGTCTGCATGTGAAGAAAAAGGCTTTGTAATTGAATCTGATAAAGCCGAGGGAACTTTTGAAGCTTTTAATAAAGATGGATACAAATTAGATTTGAGTTATGAAAATGACGAAAAAAAGATGTGCATTGATTTAGAAGCACCAATGAAGCTCGGCGAAATCCAATGGTCTGAAACTGAAATTGCAAAGCTGTTACCTGTTCCTGAATATGATTTAGGAAGAATTGAAAAAGATGATGTTTCGGAATACTCAGTGTATCTGAGTGGCGTTTCCTACGATAACTATGTTAAATATGTTGATGAATGTTCTAGAAATGGTTTTAACACAGATAGCACAAAAGATGAAAAAACATTCAGCGCTAAAAATACTGATGATTATTCACTTATAGTTGAATATGAAGGAAACAGTATAATTTATATATCAATTAAAGAGCCGGAATATAATATTGACATTAATGTTGAATATGCAGACGAAATACTCGACAATGACAACGATATTAACATTTATGTTGATGATACGGATTTAGGAACAATACGCCACGATAGTACCGACACTTTCAATTCGGTATTAAATAAAGGAATACATACAATAAAATTTGTAAATGCTGATGATGACGGTATAAGAAATGAGATTAGAATGAAAATCAGTAAACAGGAAACTTTGAAGTTTAGAATTACTTGTAGCGGTAATGAAATAAATATTGAAACCCTATCCGGTGATATTGATATTCAAGTTAAATCAATAAAGTTCTCTGATACAACTGATGTGGAATTTCATTATTCAAGTAATCCTAACACTGTTTATTTTTCAGTAGAAATCAGTCCCGAAGGCGAAGAAGCAGATTATAGTACTCTCCTTGATTTCGTAAGCGAGAATCCCCAAGTTGCTACGATTGAATACGATAAAGATTCTTCAATTTCGCAAAAAGTTATTATAACGCCTGTTAGCGACGGAGAAACATATGTTTATATTCAATCCAAAGACGGCTCTGTAAAATCGGAAAAAATTAAAGTTGTTGTCGATATTGAAAAAGAAACAACAACTGAATCTATCTATAACGAAACTACAACAGAGAAAAAAAGTGGAAAAATTGTTTATGTAGCACCAAAAGGCAAAAAGTATCATTACAGCAAATCTTGTGCGGGCAAAAATGCAATGGAAAGGGATTTTGACGATGTAAAAGGCACCTATGACCCTTGTAAAAAATGTGTTGGATAAGATTAATTCTATATAAACAATCAAGCCGAGGGCATTTGCTCTCGGCTTAAATCATTTTTATTGACAGCAACTCGCTAATAAAATATCATATAAATAAGGTTATATTATGTGCTAAAACGACAAGTAAGCAAAAAGTGAGGCTGAACAATGGCAAATTTTGTAACATCTTTAAGAATTATTTTTAGCATTGCAATGCTGTTTTGCCCTGCTTTTTCCCCTCCCGATAACGGTCAACATTTTCGGCTATACAGGAAGGACATTACATAAGAACAAAGAGGACATAAATATGATTTTTGAAACAGATAGATTGATTTTAAGACCTTGGACAATAGACGATGCAGAAAGCTTATATAAATATGCAAAGAACCCGTTGGTTGGTCCTATTGCAGGTTGGCCGATTCATACAAGCGTTGATAACAGTAAAGAGATTATCCAAACGGTGCTGTCGGCAGATGAAACCTATGCAGTGTGCTTAAAAGACAATACGGCAATCGGCAGTATTGGTCTTTTTCCGCCTGCTCAGACGCATACAAAATCAGGTGATGACGAAATTGAGATTGGATATTGGATTGGAGCTCCTTTCTGGGGAAAAGGCTTGATTCCCGAGGCTGTAAGGAAAATGCAGGAGCATGCATTCAATAATCTTGGAATCAAAGTGATGTGGTGCGGATATTATGACGGAAACGAAAAGTCAAGAAAATGTCAGGAAAAATGCGGTTTTATATTTCATCATACCGAAGAAAACAAGCCCTGCACATTGATGGGAGATTTTCGCACGGAGCATTTTACGAGAATTACAAAAAAGCAATGGCAGGAAAACAACTCCAAAAAGGACATTGTGGTTTATGTTCACGGCAAGGGTGGCAATGCAAGCGAGGCGGAGCATTATAAGCAATTCTTCAATGAGGATGTATATGGCTTTGATTATAAGTCAGAAAATCCTTGGGATGCAAAAACAGAATTTGTGAATAAATTCAAAGAGCTTTCCGATAAATACAATAAAATCACTCTGATAGCAAACAGCATCGGTGCGTATTTTTCAATGAATGCTGGGATTGAAAAATTTATCGATAGGGCGTATTTCGTTTCGCCTGTTGTAAACCTTGAAGGGTTAATTCTTAATATGATTGAATGGGCAGGAACAACAGAGCAGGAGCTGAAGGAGAAGAAAATAATTCCTGTGGATTTCGGCGATGACTTGTCTTGGGATTACCTTCAATATGTCAGAAATCATAAGATATGCTGGACGGTGCCGACAGAAATACTTTTCGGAACTGCCGATAATATGCAATCGCTCGATACGATTAAGGAATTTTGCTCAAAAGCACCTGCTTCGCTTACGGTAATGGACGGGGGAGAGCATTGGTTCCACACAAAAGAACAAATGGAATTTTTAGATAAGTGGATAAAAAATACTAACAAGGCTGATTCATAGGAACAAGTAATATGATTAAAATTATGTTTGTATGCCACGGGAACATTTGCCGTTCGCCGATGGCTGAATTTGTGTTAAAGGATATGGTTAGGCGCAGAGGCTTGGAAAAGGATTTTGTAATTTCCTCCTCTGCTACAAGTACGGAAGAAATATGGAACGGTGTGGGTAATCCCGTTTATCCGCCGGCGAAAGCTGTTCTTGAAAATCACGGCATTAACCCAAGCGGTAAAAGAGCCGTTCAGTTGAAAGCCGGCGACTATGATAAGTATGATTTGTTCATCGGTATGGACAGTGCCAACATTCGCAATATGACTCGTATTCTCGGCGGAGATAAGGACAACAAAATCCATAAACTGATGGAGTACACAGGCAGTAGTGCAGATGTTTCGGACCCTTGGTACACCCGTGATTTTGACAGGTGCTACAAGGACATCTATGCCGGTTGCGAAGCGTTGCTGAACAGCTTAATATAATTATTGATTGAAACTACGAAAGGATGAATTTTTATGAAAACTAAACCATTCAAGATTACAAGCGAGGGTAACACATTAAGAGGAATACTTCTTAATTGTGATGCAAAAACGCCTAAAAAGACGGTCATTTTGTGCCACGGATTTGCAAGCAATATGCTCATAACATTGCCTTATGCAAAGGCATTTACAGACGCAGGATATGCCGTAATTATGTTTGATTTTTGTATGTCCGGAAGCGGAATTTCAGGAGGTAAAAGTGTAAATATGAGCGTACAGACTCAAAAGAAAAATCTTTTTGATGTGCTTGAATATGCGAAAAATCTTGATTGTGTTGATAACAATCATATAACCCTTTGCGGTTGCAGTCAGGGTGGACTTGTATGCTCGTTAGTAGCGGCCGAAAAAGAGGATGAAATTGAGAGGCTGATTATGTATTATCCCGCCCTTTGTATTCCCGATGATTCAAGACGCGGATGTGTAATCGGAACAAAGATCGATCCAAACAATGTGCCTGACAGCTTTTACGGTGTTTTTGTCAAGCTCGGCAAAAAGTATGTTGAGGATGCAAAAGCACTTGACCCTTATGAGCAGATTTGCACCTTCAAAAAGCCTGTTTTGATTATTCACGGAATTGAGGACAAGCTCGTTAAGATTGAATATTCAAGAAAAGCGAATGAGAGATATGAGAATTGCGAATTGATTGAGGTTCACGGAGACCACGGATTTCTCTTAAAGGGCTTTAATGCCGGCAAGAAAGCAACTGCAAAATATTTGAAGAATTTGGATTTGTAATGTGCTATGAAAATTCTAATTGATGCAGACGGTTGTCCTGTTGTTAAGGAATTATTGGATAAATCCTACAACGAAATTCTCAACAAGCTTACAAAGAAGAAAAGAGCAGAAATATTATCAATGTAAGACAAGCAGTAATTATAAAGTCCAAAAAATATCTCTTTGTTTGTGTCCATGTTGACGATATAAAAACTTAATGATATAATGCAATTACCATAAAGAGTGTGCGAGGGACAAGCCCGTTGACCACACAGCAACCTGCGTTTGTAAGGTGCTAATGCTTGTATGATGGGTGTTGTGTTTGTGTTTTTAACACTCCTTTCTTTGCTCCCATCATAGCGATGGGAGTTTTCTTTTGCACTCTTTTGGAATTAATATTTTATTTAGGGAGTGTTACTATGAGAACAATCGCAGAATTATTAAATCTTGACGGCAGAGTGTATGTGTATCTGTCAAGCAAAAATTTTGCAAAAATATTTTTGCAAAATGCCGAATCAGAGGGCTTTCGCTTTGGCGACGGCAAGAAGCCCACAAAGAGAAAACGGGATGATATTTATGCCTTAAACAAGGATTTCACCATAAACTATGTGGGCTATATCGGGCATATTGCCTTTCATCATCCTGAGGTGCCTAATAATTACAATCTCATCAGGGTTGACTATGCAGCCTATCTTTCAGGTGCAGAAAATTATATTATGGAAAAATAGAAAAAGACGGCGGTGGAAATATTCATAATCTTGGCGTATAATAGTATGTATCAGACTGCACTTGTATTAAGAAATGCTGATTTATCAAAATATAAAGTCAGTATGCGCCTGTTGATTGAAAAGGATATTGCACAAACAGAAGCGATTTTGATAACTTCAAATTCATAGCAACAACGGGTTGCTTTACAATTTGATATATTGAGAATACAATGTTTATGGAGGTGGAAAAATTTATGGAAACGAAGGATATTATCTTAGAATTAAGAAATAAAGCAGGTCTGTCTCAGGATGAACTTGCAGAAAAAGTATATGTTACTCGTCAAGCCGTATCCCGCTGGGAAAACGGAGAAACGACACCAAACACGGAAACATTAAAGCTGTTATCAAAACTGTTTGATGTTTCTATAAATACACTCCTCGGCTCTCCCCGACAGTTGATTTGTCAGTGTTGCGGTATGCCATTGGAAGATTCTAATATCAGTAAAGAGACGGATGGTTTCTTTAATGAGGAATACTGCAAGTGGTGTTATGCAGATGGAGAATATATGTATCATAACATGGATGATTTGATTGATGTTTGTGTAAACAATATGGCAAATGAGCATTTCACGCATGAACAAGTGCGTTCATATATGAAGGATATGCTTCCGAAGCTGAATTATTGGAAACAATATACATATTTGGACGGAGCAGAAAAGTTTGAGGAATTCAAAAAGCAGCTTATGGATGAAATAAATGCTCTCCACATAGAAGGAATGCCAAAGGTTGAAAAGCTTAATGCACTTGTGGGAGGGTATATTAATATTGAGTATAGACTTCCTAATGGGAAATGTGTGAAGTTCTTGGATGATGAGGCGACATATTTAGGCAATCAATTAGAATGTGAATTTGGTGAAAACAGGTGCTTTGGTATTGCAGCGAATATGGATTTTATTCTGATAAGCACCTATGAAGAAAATTGCGTAAATCCGGAATTGATTGTTTATAAGAAAAGATAGTCAGATATTGTTTGGAATGCGAAGCTTTCTGCTTGTCGAACTTACTCTAAATAGCAAAGACCGCTTACATTGTGTAGGCGGTCTCTTTTCGTGTTTAGATATATTTGATTTTGCAAAGATCATTTTCCCATAAAAAAGTATGACTTGATGGCATGGGGGTGTTCAAACAATTTCGCCATTGAGAGGAGCTTCAGATTGTATGGAAATAAAAAGCCGCAAAAAGACACTGATTACATGTTATATCGGATTTATTACGCAGGCAATTGTTGCATATTTTACGCCGCTGCTGTTTTTGCGATTTCATGCCGAGCTTAACATACCGATTGAACAAATCGCCCTCAATATATCATCACAATTTACTTTGTCAAAAAGATAATAATTGATACACCGTCAATTTAATTCTGATATGAGATAGCCGCAGAGCAGATAACGGGCATTGCGGGAATCTATTGGTTTGAATACGGCAAATTTTGTTTGAAAATGCGTCTGCACGGCGGCAGAGCGCAATTAACGGGTTGTTTTATGATTTAAGAATATATTTGTAAAAAAAGCGAGGCTTATGCCCCGCTTTTTTTGTCAGTTGTTTTTCTTTCGGTTGAATTCTTTTCGGTCAAATCCGGGATTGTAAGCATAGTAGTTTTTACTGTTGAGCTTATCCGTTAAAAGTCTTAAACCTTCTCCGAAGCGTTGATAGTGAACTATCTCTCGTTGGCGGAGGAACTTTATCGGCTCGATAACATCGGGATCGTCAACAAGGCGCAGAATATTATCATATGTTACTCTCGCTTTCTGCTCTGCGGCAAGGTTTTCGTTAAGGTCTGCAATCGGGTCTCCGGTTGACTGAATAGATGCTGCGTTCCACGGCGCACCGCTTGCCGAGGTGGGATAAACACCTGTTGTGTGGTCAATAAAGTATGCCGCAAAGCCCGGATTTTCCTCAATCTCCTTTTCGGTAAGGTTTTTGGTTAACTGATGCACTATCGTGCCCACCATTTCAAGATGCCCCAATTCCTCCGTTCCTGTCGAGCACACACAATTGACCCTTTGCACCTACAAAACCTACTGCTTCGTAGCATTCGGCAAAACAACTGCCCATAAGCTCAAACAAGTCCCCGAACCGGACAGGCATTACAAAATCAACTACACCGTAAACTTGATGTTGATATGATGCTGAACGATTAAATAACCGAGAGTAATTGATTAACTCTCGGTTTTGTTGTTATGGAATTCATGATAAAATTTCAAGTCAATATCCGTCGGGGCTTCGATGAAATGAATTCCCATTTCGTGATTTTCAAAGCAAATGCATCCTATTTCCTCGTGCTTTTTGTGTGCCTCGTCAAAGTTGTCGGCTCTAAAAGCCAAATAGAATTCGCATCCGCCTAAATCGTATGACTGCGGATGCTCCTTTAACCAAGTCAACTTAATCTCAGGCAAATCGCCCTCGATATATCATCACAATGATAGTTCGTCAAGTTTGAAAACTAATTAAATCGAAAAAATAATTCTATAAAAACGAATTTTAATTTAATCATTTAATTGAAAATGATTAAATTGAACCTTGACTTTTCAGCGCATCAACGATATAATCAAACTGTATAAATATAATGATAAACAAGGAGAATACTCCGTGAGGGACTATAACTACAATGTAAAATGGAAGGAACTTCTGACTCCGGAAATAGTTTCAATGCTTTCGCAAATTCACGAGCTTAAAGGCGAGCAAAATCTTTATATTGAAACAAAAAGCGACACCTTGACTCAGTTAGTTGAAGTGGCAAAAATACAGAGCATAGAAGCATCCAACAGAATTGAAGGTATCTGTACTTCTAACGACAGATTGAAAAAAATCGTATCAAATAAAACTATGCCGCAAAATCGTAATGAGCAGGAAATTGCCGGCTATCGTGATGTGCTTTCAACTATTAACGAAAGCTATGAATTCATACCGATTAAGCCCTCTATAATTTTGCAGCTTCATCGCGATTTGTACAAATTTAGCGGTAAGTCAATCGGCGGAGTCTACAAAAACTCGGATAATGTGATTGCAGAGCAGGATAACGAAGGGAATAAAATTATTCGGTTTAGTCCTGTACCTGCTTGGGAAACACCGCAGGATGTTGAAAAACTTTACAAGGCTTTTGACGATGCTTTATTCTCAAATGAAATCGATTCTCTTTTGCTAATTCCGATGTTTATTATTGATTTCCTTTGTATTCATCCTTTTAATGACGGTAACGGTAGGATGAGCCGATTGTTGACCTTGCTTATGCTTTACCGTGAAGGATACAATGTAGGCAAATATATTAGTATTGAAAAATTGATTGAAATTTCAAAAGAGACTTATTATGAGGCACTGCAAAGCAGTTCTGCAAAATGGCACGAAAATAAAAATAATTATGCACCGTTTGTAGAATATATGCTTGGTATAATTTTGTCAGCATACAGAGAGTTTTCTACAAAAACGGAACTGCTTGAAAAGCAAGATATGTCAAAGCCCGACAGAGTAAGCCAAATAATAAAAAACACTCTTGGTAAAATAACAAAGTCCGAAATTATGGAACGATGCCCTGATATCAGTCAGGTAACCGTGCAACGAGCATTGAATGATTTAGTAAAAAACGGCAATGTTATTAAAATCGGCGGAGGACGATATACATCTTATACTTGGAATAAGGAGAAATATAATGATTACAGGAGAACTTAAAAACAAAATTGATAGTATTTGGAACGCTTTTGCAGCAGGCGGACTTGTTAATCCTCTTGAGGTTATTGAGCAAATAACATATTTAATGTTTATTCGTGATCTTGATGATTCCGATAATCTTAAAGCAAAGGAAAGTGCTATGCTTGGATTACCGTACGAAAGCATTTTCAGCGGTGAGGTTCAAGTTGGCGAAAGAAAGATTGACGGAAATCAGTTGAAATGGTCTGTATTTCGTGATTTTCCTGCCGGAAGAATGTACTCAATTGTTCAGGAATGGGTGTTCCCTTTCATAAAAACTTTACATAGCGACAAGAACAGTGCATATTCAAAGTATATGGATGATGCTATATTTAAGCTTCCGACTCCGCTTCTTCTTGATAAAGTCGTGACCGGACTTGACGAAGTATATGATATGATGAATTCAATGCAGGCATCGGATGTTCGTGGAGATGTTTATGAATATTTGCTTTCAAAAATTGCACAGTCAGGACGCAACGGTCAGTTCCGTACTCCTCGCCACATCATCAAAATGATGGTTGAGCTTATGGCTCCCAAGGCTGACGATGTTATATGCGACCCTGCTTGCGGAACAAGCGGATTTCTTGTTGCGGCAGGCGATTATCTAAAAGAAAACCTTAAAGAAGAAATATTCTTTGATAAAGTAAAAAAAGACCACTATATGAATCATATGTTTTACGGCTATGATATGGACAGAACAATGCTTCGTATAGGTGCTATGAATATGATGACCCACGGTGTTGACAGTCCTTTTATTGAGTATAGGGACAGTCTTTCCGACCAAAATCCGGACAAGGCAAAATATTCGCTTATTCTTGCAAATCCGCCTTTCAAGGGCAGTCTTGATTATGATACCGTGTCTGCCGATTTGCTGAAAACCTGTAAGACCAAGAAAACAGAATTACTGTTTTTAGCACTGTTTCTCCGTATGCTCAAGGTAGGAGGCAGATGTGCTTGTATAGTACCGGACGGTGTTCTCTTCGGTTCTTCAACAGCACATAAAGCTATACGCAAAGCAATTATTGAAGAGAATAAGCTTGATGCAATTATTTCGATGCCGTCAGGTGTTTTCAAGCCCTATGCAGGCGTTTCAACCGCTGTTATGATTTTTACTAAAACCGGACATGGTGGAACAGATAATGTTTGGTTTTACGATATGAAAGCAGACGGATTTTCTCTTGATGACAAGCGCAGTAAGATTGAAGAAAACGATATTCCCGACATTATTGCAAGATTTAAAAATCTTGATGCAGAGAAAGACAGAGAACGAACCGAACAGTCCTTCTTTGTTCCAAAGCAGGAGATTGTTGATAACGATTATGACCTGTCAATCAATAAGTATAAGAAGGTAGAATATGTACCTGTTGAATATCCGCCGACAAGTGAGATAATGGCAGAGCTAAAAGAGCTTGAAAACCAAATCAAAACCGAGATGGATGAATTGGAGGCTTTATTAAATGGCTAATGAATTAGCATCACAGGGTAACATTCTGTTTTACAGCAATGAAAATGAAAAAGAATTTGTTCAGGTTATTTTTAAGGATGATAATTTTTGGCTTACTCAAAAATCGATGTCTGAATTGTTTGGCTGCACAACGGACAATATTTCACTTCATTTAAAAAACATATTCAACGAAGAAGAATTAGACAAGAATTCAGTTACCGAGAAATTCTCGGTAACTGCCTCTGACGGAAAAAATTATAACACTCAGTGCTATAATCTTGATGCAATAATTTCGGTTGGTTATAGAGTTAATTCAAAAAAGGCTACACGATTTCGTCAATGGGCAACTGCAACATTGAAAGAATATATTCAAAAAGGTTTTGTTCTCAATGATGATATGCTTAAAAACGGCAGACCGTTTGGAAAAGACTATTTTAGAGAACTCTTGGAAAGAGTTCGTTCTATTCGTGCAAGCGAACGAAGAATTTGGCAACAAATTACGGATATTTATGCCGAGTGCAGTATTGATTATGATAAAACATCAAAAACCACTCAAGATTTTTATGCAATGGTTCAAAACAAGTTCCATTTTGCAATAACAGGAAAAACTGCTGCGGAAATAGTATATTCCCTTTCCGACCACACCAAGGATAATATGGGACTTACTACTTGGAAAAATGCACCTAATGGTAGGATATTAAAATCAGATGTAGAGGTTGCAAAAAATTATCTTGATGAAAAGCAGATTCGTCAACTTGAAAGAACGGTTACGGGTTATTTTGATTATATTGAAGATTTAATTGAACGCGAAAACACCTTCACAATGGAGCAGTTTGCCGAAAGTATAAATGAATTTTTATCATTCAGAAAGTATGATATACTTCCGGACAAAGGCTCAATTTCGCACAAACAGGCTATGGAAAAAGCTCATGCCGAATACGAAATTTTTAACAAGGGACAAAAAATTGAATCTGATTTTGATAAAGAAATAAAACGATTAAAAAAGCATAGTGAATGAATTGGAGAAGTTAATTAATGTTCAAACGAAGAAAGCAAAAATTCGAAATTGACTATGATAAACTTGCAGATGCAATTGTTAAGGCACAAGAAAAAGCAGATAAAGAAACAATAAAGCAAGCCGTGATTGATGCTCAAGATGAATTGTACAAACGAGAAACAGAGCAACAAGAGGCAAAGAAAAAAGAATGGCAGCAAACATTAGGAGATAACAATCTAAAAGCTTTTTTCAAAATACTATTTATGAAAAAGGATGAGGCAAAAACACTTTCAGCGAATATTACAATAATGAAAATGCTTCTCACAGGAATCTATTATATTTTTGAATTTTTCCTGTATTTTTTGATTGTTGGGTTTATCGTTGTAGCTTTTTTAGAAAAAACATCGGTTTTGATTTGCATTGCTATATTTTTCTTGATTATGGGAGTGTTAATTGCAAGAATCATTCGCATTGCAAGATTTGAAGTAGAACACATTGATGATAATAAGTATTTAACTACATTGTTTTCATCAATGCTGTCATTACTCGCAGTGATTATTGCAGTTGTAAGTGTTGTAATAACACAAAAATAAATTCGGATTTGTAGGGATAGATATGAGAGTAAAACTTGAAGATGTATGTGAGCGTGCCTCATCAAACTTAAAACAATCAGATATAATAGATAAAAATGGGGATTATCCTATTTATGGAGCTTCAGGATATATTGGAAGTGTTGATTTTTATCATCAAGATAAACCATATGTCGCAGTTGTAAAAGATGGTGCGGGAATTGGTAGAACTACATTGCATCCTGCTTACTCATCGGTTATTGGAACTATGCAATATCTCTTACCAAAAGATAATGTTTTACCAAAATATCTTTATTATGTTGTAAAATATATGCATTTAGAAAAATATTTTACTGGCGCAACAATTCCACACATATATTTCAAAGATTATAAACACGAAAAATTTAATCTCGATAAAATTGATAGACAAAGAGAAATTATTGATTCATTAGGGAAAATAGAAAATATTATCGAAAAACGCCGACAAGAATTAGACAAGCTTGATGAACTTGTTAAAGCCCGATTTGTCGAGATGTTTGGGGATAGCGGAAAACAAGTTCCCTTGACCAAATATGTATGGTTCCAAGAAGGACCTGGCGTTAGAAGTGTTGATTTTACTAACGAAGGAACAATCCTTTTAACTGGCTCAAATATCAATAACAACACAATTACTTTTGGTTATAAAAGTGATAGACATATTTCTAATAAATTGGCTAATAGCAAATATGCTCATTTCATGTGTGACAAGGATGATATTCTTGTGGTTTCTTCTGCCATTGATCCAGATAAGTTTGACAAGAAAGTTGCAATAGTTAATCAAGATAATAAATATTGTTTAAATACTGGTATTATTAGATTTAAACCTGACAAAAACCTTTTAACATTAGGATATTTTAGAGAGTTTTTGAAAACAGACTATTTTAAACATCAAGTAATTGCAGAAATGAGAGGTATTGCGCAAATGCATTTTGGACCTTCTCATTTGAAAAAAATGACAATACTTTTACCAGAGTCAATTGAAAAGCAAATTGAGTTTGAGAACTTTGTAAACCAAATCGACAAATCAAAAGTTGCAGTACAGAAAGCACTTGATGAAGCTCAGTTGTTGTTTGATAGCCTAATGCAGGAATATTTTGGATAAATAGCAAACTAGTGTATAATATTACATCATATTTTCAGTGAGGTAATATTATGGAAAAGATTATTTTTGAAATTCTTGATGAAATGGCAGATATTCTCAGTGTTGAACAGCAAAAGCATTTGCAACAGGTTTTGGTTAAAAAGCTTGCATCTAACAGATCGAATCAAAAGGTGGCAACAAATGAGCAGTATATGAAGCTGTTTTTAGATGCGAAAACCATTGAGGGTTGCTCAGAAAGAACAATCAGCTACTATCAATCAACGCTTGAAAAATTCTTTAGTATGATTACTGACTCGGCAAGGCGAATAACCACTGACCAAATACGAACTTATCTTGCGGATTATCAAAAAATCAACAATTGCAGTAACGCAACTGTTGATAATATCAGGCGAAATATGTCCAGCTTTTTCTCTTGGATGGAGGAAGAAGATCATATTTTGAAAAGTCCTATGCGACGAATACATAAGATAAAAACAAAAAAGCAAGTTAAAGAGGTAATATCTGACGAAGTAATTGAGAGATTAAGAGACAACTGCCATTGCCCGAGAGATTTGGCAATGATTGATTTGCTTTATTCTACCGGTATCCGAGTCGGAGAGCTTGTCAATTTGAATATTGATGACATAAATTTTGAAGAACGCGAATGTGTAGTTTTCGGTAAAGGCGACAAAGAGAGAAGAGTTTACTTTGATGCAAAGGCAAAGCTTCATTTACAAAAATATCTTGAATTAAGAAAAGATGACAATCCGGCACTTTTTGTTACTCTTGATGCACCGTTTGACAGACTGAAAATCAGCGGTGTTGAAATAAGAATAAGGGAGCTTGGCAGAAGCATTAACCTTGAAAAAATACATCCTCATAAATTCAGAAGAACCATGGCTACAAGGGCTATTGATAAAGGTATGCCTATTGAACAGGTGCAGAAAATTCTCGGTCATTCACAAATTGATACAACTATGGAATATGCTATGGTTAATCAAAATAATGTTAAAACAGCTCACAGAAAATTCGTAGCATAATATCCCCAAACAGATTCGGATTTGTAGGGATGAATATGAAAAAAATAAGACTTGGTGATGTCGCAACATATGTTAATGGTTATGCTTTCAAACCATCTGATAGAGGAGAAAAAGGATTACCTATAATTAGAATTCAAGATTTAACTGGAAATGCATACGATTTAGGATTTTATGACGGAGATTACCCGAAACGAGTTGAAATAAATAATGGAGATATACTTATTTCTTGGTCTGCAAGTTTAGGCGTTTATATATGGAATCAAGGTAAAGCTCTTTTAAATCAACATATTTTTAAAGTTGTATTTGACAAGGTCGATATAAACAAATACTATTTTGTATTTGCTGTAAAACACAATCTTAACTTAATGGAATCAAAGGCACATGGTGCAACCATGAAACATATTGTCAAAAAAGATTTTGACAATACATTGATACCTTATCCATCATTGCAAGAACAAGAAAAAATTGCATTTAGTCTTTCAAAAGTGTCGCAAATAATTGACCAACGCCAACAAGAATTAGACAAGCTTGATGAACTTGTTAAAGCCCGATTTGTCGAACTGTTTGGCGACTCGGAACAGAACCCCAGAGGGCTGCCTGTTTTGCCGTGGAGCAAAGTATTTTTAACAACCACTGGAAAACTGGATTCTAACGCCATGGTAGAAAATGGGCAATATCCGTTTTTCACATGTGCTAAGGAAAGTTTTTGGATTGATACTTATGCGTTTGACTGCGAAGCACTCTTGCTTGCGGGTAATAATGCTGCAGGAGTTTACGATGTTAAACACTATAAAGGAAAATTCAATGCGTATCAGCGCACGTATGTGCTGCGTTTGATCAACGATCAATGGAGCTATAAATTGTTCAAGCGACAATTGGAAGACAAGTTGCGATACCTGCAAAGTCAGTCCAAAGGCACGAACACACGATACTTAACGCTAGGGATACTTAATGAACTGCGTTTTGTAGTGCCACCGGTTGCCGAGCAGGAGCAGTTCGCGGCCTTTGTCGAACAGACCGACAAATCAAAAGTTGCAGTGCAGAAAGAGTTTATTTGACGAAACACAGGCTTTTATTTAACTGCTTAATGCAACGATGTTTTGAATAAACTATTTATTATACAAAAAAGGAGAATATATGAATATAATCGACAGCGTTACAATAAGATATTTTAGATCGGTTTACACTTTGAATTTATCTAATTGTAAAGATTTAAATGTGTTTAGTGGAAAAAATGATGTTGGTAAATCAAATATTATAAAAGCACTAAATTTATTTTTTAATCAAGAAACAGATTATGGTAAAAAATACTGCTTTGAAGATGATTATTCATTGTTGCGAAAAGAGGAAGTAAAAAAAGACTCTATACGAGGTCAACAGTTTATTTCTATCACGGTATCATTTAACAGAGGGGGACGGATGGAAAAATCATTACCTCCGAAATTTTCTGTAACAAGACGATGGGATATGCATTCTTCTAATTATAAAGAGTCGACAAATGTGCATAACAATATGAAGAGATACGCTGAGAAAAATGGGCTTAATTATTCAGAAAAAACAACAAATAGAGTATTAAATCAATTTCTCAACCAAATAAAATATATATACATACCAGCAATTAAGGATGAAAGTGTATTTAACGATACATTAGATATGCTTCAAAATGTATTATTTTCTAGTAAAAAAGTAGAGGCCTTGGATAAGCCAATTAGGGAGGCTAATAACTTATTACAAGAAAGTGTTTCAGAAATACAAGATGATTTTTATACAGCAACTGGAATAAAAAATAACATTGAAATTCCTGATACATTGAATTTTTCAAAAGGATTATTAAGAGTTGACACAACTGTCGATAATGGTATAGTCGGTATAGAAAAGCATGGAGATGGTATTAGGGTTCACTATATCCCTAAAATTTTGGACTATATTGCAAAAAACTCTAATAAATATTATATCTGGGGATTCGAGGAACCAGAGAATTCTTATGAGTATTTAAGATGTCTTCAAGTTGCAAAAGAATTTGAAATACAATATAGTAAGAACAGTCAAATCTTTATTACTTCTCACTCTCCAGCTTTTTATAGTCATCCTTCCGAAAAAAAAGAAGTAAAATATATATCATTGAGAGATTCAAAAACACAAATTGACACTAGTGTAGATTCAATTGATGAAGAATTAGGTGTAACAAAAATTTATGAGAAATTTGCTGATGATTTAAATGAATTGCAAATGAAACATGATAATCAAAATCAAATAATTAACGAATTAGAGCAACAGTTAAGCGAAATAACCACTCCTATAATTTTTACAGAGGGTAAAACAGATGCTGCTTTGTTGAAACTTGCAATAAAAAAATTATCGCTTCACCAATTTGATAACTGGAAAATTCAGCCAATAAAAGTTGGAAACACACAAAACAATACGGAATTGATTAAATTTTTGAATTCAATTAAAACCAATTTAGATTTAAATCAATTAGTTATTGGAATGTTTGATAGAGATTGTAAAATTGAATTTGATTCTGTTGACATTAGAACAAAAAAATTTCACAAAATCGCTAATAAAATATATGCCTTTTCCATACCAACGCCTCATAACAGAGCAGAGGAAAATGAAATATCTATTGAACATTATTTTACGGACAAAGAAATAAAAACTGAAAAAAATGGGAAAAGGTTGTTCCTTGGAAATGAGTTTCAAACTACTGGTGTTTACAAAGGCGATGAAGAATTATATTATAGAGGTGCAGAAAGTATATGCAGCAGCATTAAGATTATAGAACACGAGAGTAAAAGATTTGTAACAAAATATGATGGCTCCGGAGATTATAGCATTTCCAAAGCAGCTTTTGTGGAATGTATTAAGAATGATGAAGGCGAATTTAGGAACATCTCTTTTAATGAGTTTTCGAAAATATTTGATATTATAAAACTAATAGAAGAAGATGCTGAAGGAGATCTAGATATCTGCAATGAATAGTAATATGACCAACTTTGATTTTTTGACAAAGGACAAGCAGTTTGATACCTTTTCAGGTGTTGCAGTTGCTGCTGAAAAAATCCTGCATATTGACACGGAGGCAAGTATTATTAACTGCCGCCGTGCAATGGAATTTGCTGTCAAGTGGATGTATTCTGTTGACAGTTGCCTTGTTATGCCCTATCAGGATACTCTTGTCAGCCTTATGAACAGTGAAGAATTCCGAGATATTGTTGGTACTGACATTTGGAGACGAATGGATTTTATTCGCCGTATGGGTAATAATGCGGCTCACAGCGGTAAAAAAGTCACCTTGGAGCAGGCAACACTTTGTCTTGAAAATCTCTATGTTTTTCTCGATTTTGTTGCATATTGTTACGGTGAAGACTATACCGAGGGTAGCTTTAATCACGAATTGCTGAAGGAACAGTCTGCCGATGTTGTGCCGGTTGATGTTCCCGAAATTGACCTTGAAGCATTAGTGGCTGAAAACGAAGCGTTGAAAAAAGAACTTACTGCACGCAGAGAAGAACAGCAGCAGACCTATGTTCCAAAGCCGCTTGATTTATCTGAATACAAAACAAGAAAAATATATATTGATTTTATGCTTCAGGACGCAGGTTGGATTGAAGGCAAAAACTGGTTAAACGAGGTTGAGCTTGAAGGTATGCCTAATCAATCCGAAATCGGTTATGCCGATTATGTACTGTATGATGATTGCGGCAAACCTCTTGCTGTTATCGAAGCAAAACGCACCTGCAAAGATGTTGCAGTCGGAAGACAACAGGCAAAGCTATATGCTGATTTGCTTGAAAAGCAATATGGCAGACGACCTGTAATATTTTTAACAAACGGCTTTGATACACGAATTACTGATAACCTTTATCCAGAAAGAAAATGTGCCGCTATATATTCAAAGCGTGATTTGGAAAAGCTTTTTAATCTCCAAACAATGCGTACAAGCCTTAAACACATAAGTGTTGACCAAAATATTGCCGGCAGATATTATCAGGAGGCGGCTATTAAAGCGGTTTGCGATAGCTTTGACAAAAGAAATCGCCGCAAGGCACTTTTAGTAATGGCAACCGGTTCGGGTAAAACAAGAACTGTTATTGCACTTGTAAAGGTTTTGCTTGAGCACGGATGGGTAAAAAATGTTCTTTTCCTTGCCGACAGAAATTCGCTTGTTACACAGGCAAAGCGTTCGTTTGTAAACCTTCTTCCTGACTTATCAGTAACAAATCTTTGCGAGGAAAAAGACAACTGCTCTGCACATTGCGTTTTTTCTACTTATCAAACGATGATTAACTGTATTGATGATATCAAGGATGATGACGGAAAGCTTTTTACCTGCGGACATTTTGACCTCGTTATTTGTGATGAGGCTCATAGGTCAATTTATAATAAATACAAGGATATATTTACATATTTTGATGCACCGCTTGTAGGATTAACAGCTACACCGAAAGATGAAATTGAAAAGAACACTTATGAGGTTTTCGAGCTTGAGAACGGTGTTCCAACATACGGATATGAGCTTGCTCAGGCAGTAAAAGACGGTTACCTTGTTGACTATATGTCTGTTGAATCAAAGCTAAAATTCATTGATCAAGGCATAGTTTATGATGAACTTTCCGATGAAGACAAACAAGCCTATGAGGATACATTTGAGGATGAAAACGGAGAATTGCCGGAAGCCATTCAATCATCAGCTCTAAATGAGTGGGTGTTTAACGAGGATACCATAAAGGAAGTTCTTAATGTCCTAATGACAAATGGACTAAGAGTTGATTATGGTGAAAAGCTTGGTAAATCTATAATATTTGCGAAGAACCACAGACACGCTGAAAAGATTTTTGAAGTGTTTAACAAAGAATATCCTAACTATAATGGATACGCAAAGGTAATTGATAACTACACTAATTATGCACAAAGTGCAATTGATGAATTTTCTCAGCCTGATAAACTTCCTCAAATTGCAATATCTGTTGATATGCTTGATACGGGTATTGACGTACCGGAAGTTCTCAATCTTGTATTTTTCAAGAAGGTTATGAGCAAGGCTAAATTCTGGCAGATGATAGGACGAGGCACACGCTTGTGCCCGGGTCTTATTGATGGGAAGGATAAGGATAAATTCTATATCTTTGATTTTTGCGGTAATTTTGAATTCTTCCGATTTTCGCAGGGCAGACCTACTGCAAATATGATTGCCCTTCAAGGTGCAATATTCAACCTCAAGGCTCAAATTGCATTTAAATTGCAGGATATGGATTATCAAACACCGGATTTGATTGAGTTTAGAAAAACACTTGTTGATGATATGGTGTTAAAGGTTAGAGAATTAAACAGAGAAAATTTTGCTGTTCGTCAGCATATTAAATATGTTGATTTGTATTCGTCTGCCGATAATTACAATTCATTATCTTATGAAAATACTTTGCAAATCAGAGAAGAGCTTGCTCCCTTAATTCTTCCTGATGATGACGAACCGAGTGCAGTTAGATTTGATGCGCTTATGTATGGTATAGAGCTTGCGTATTTAATTGGTAAAAAATATACCCGTGCCCGTTCAGATCTCATAAAAAAGGTTAGAGGAGTTGCAAGTGTAGCAAATATTCCTGAAATTCAGTCTCGCACAGCGCTTATCGATAAAATTCTTCATACAGATTATGTTGATACTGCCGGAATAAATGAGTTTGAGCATATCCGTGAGGAACTGAGAAACCTTATGAAATACATTCCTCAAGGAGAACGCCCGGTTTATCTTACGAATTTTGATGATGAAATTCTTGAGATGAATTGGAATGAATCCGAGCTTGAAAATGACGACCTTGCAAATTATAAAGCAAAGGCAGAATTCTACGTTCGCCAGCATCAGGATAATATTGTAATTGCTAAGCTGAAATCAAATCAGCCACTAACTGATGAAGATGTGAAATCTCTTGAAAGAATTCTATGGAGCGAAGTCGGAACAAAAGAGGATTATGAAGCTGAATACGGTCAAAAACCCCTTGGCGAATTTGTTCGTGAGATTGTTGGACTTGATATGAATGCTGCCAAGACTGCTTTTGCAGATTATTTGAATGATGCTAATCTCGATTCAAGGCAAATATATTTTGTAAACCAAATTGTAGAATATATTGTTCACAATGGTGTTATGAAAGACCTTTCCGTTCTTCAGGAGGCACCGTTTACAGATCAAGGCAGTATTGTTGAAGTGTTTACTGATGTAAATGTTTGGCTTGGCATCAAAAAAATAATTGATCAGGTTAATGCAAATGCAGTTGCATAATAAAAAATTATAATGAAAGGAAAATTAAAATGAATGAAATTAAATGTCCTCACTGCGGAAAAGTATTCCAAGTTGACGAATCCGGATATGCTGCCATTGTAAAGCAAGTGAGAGATGAGGAATTTAGAAATGAACTTAACGAGAGAGAAATAGCAATAAGAAATGAAAAAGAATCTGCAATTAAATTAGTAAAAACTGAAAGCGACAAAATTCTTCAAGAAAATATATCCAAAAAAGACTTGCAGATTCAAGAACTTAATGCAAAAGTTAAGGCAAGTGAAAAAGAAAAAACGTTGGCAGTGAAAGATGCAATACAAGATAAAAATGAAGAGATTTCTAGTCTTAAAACTCAACTTGCTACTAAAGAAACCGAAAAGCAATTAGCTGTTTCTGAAGCAATATCTTCTAAAGATAAAGAATTGAGTGAAAAGTCACAGGAAATTCTCAAATTAAATTCAAGGATTGAAAGCATTCAAAACGAGTATAAAATCCAAGAAAATGCAATTAAAGAAAAGTATGAAGAGCAATTAAAAGGTAAAGACGAGATAATAGATTACTATAAAGATTTTAAAGCAAAGCAATCAACAAAAATGATAGGAGAGAGCCTTGAGCAACACTGTGAAATAGAGTTTAATAAACTTCGTGCAACCGGATTTAAAAATGCATATTTTGAAAAGGATAATGATGCAAGAAGTGGCAGTAAAGGTGACTATATATATAGAGAAGTTGATGAGAATGGTGTTGAAATTATATCTATTATGTTTGAAATGAAAAATGAAATGGATACTACTGCAACTAAGCACAAAAACGAAGATTTTTTCAAAGAGCTTGACAAAGACAGGAATGAAAAGAAATGTGAATATGCTGTTCTCGTAACTTTGCTTGAAGCTGATAGTGAATTATATAACTCCGGTATTGTGGATGTATCCCACAAATACGAAAAAATGTATGTAATTCGTCCTCAATTTTTTATTCCCATGATTACATTGCTTAGGAACGCAGCATTAAATTCACTTGCTTATAAGCAAGAATTAGTCGCAATAAGAAATCAAAATATTGATATAACTAATTTTGAAGAAAATCTTTTGGATTTCAAAGAAAAATTTTCTTATAATTATAATCAAGCCCACAAGCGCTTTGATGAAGCTATTGAAGAAATCGATAAATCTATTACTCACCTGCAAAAAATCAAAGATGCATTAACAAAATCAGATAATCAGCTTCGTTTGGCAAACAACAAAGTCGAAGATGTTTCTATCAAGAAATTGACCAAGAATAATCCTACAATGCAAGCGAAATTTGCTGAATTATCTGAAATTCAAAACAGAGATTAGTAAAAAACAAATATTATATTATTCTTATAATGGACATTAAAACTCCTTTGTGGTATATGTTTGTACTGCAAAAGAGTTGATTTTATGTCAATATTACAAGAATTATGGTATGGAAACATTCGTCCGAATGAAGATAAGGTTATTACGGACGAGGAGAAAGAATTAGTTTTGCTGATTGCACGGCATCATGAAACGCTATCTTCTTCTCTAAAGAATAATGACTTGATTGTGTTTGAAAAATATGTTGATTGCTTTACTGAATATGCTTCGCTGATTGAAGCTCAAGCATTTGAAATAGGCTTCAAGTTAGCACTGAAGCTGATGAAAGACTAATGCTTACGCTTTCTGTTAGGAAAACAGGAGTCAAGCCAAGCGGTAAATTCTTCGTTTGTGATTTTGCCGTCAAAGCATTGGTCACGCTTGACGATTGCTTCGTATTTCCATTTCTTGAAATCGTCCTCAAGAATAGTGTGAGCCTTAACTCTGGCAAAATATCTCTTGTAATATTTATTGTAAATTGTAATGGCGGCGTTGTCCGCCATTTTCTTTTTGTAGTTTTCCATTGCTATTATATCTTGGCAGTTCTTTGTTTCGCCGTCGGCAATACGGTCGCAGTAATTAGTATCGTAATTTCCTTTCATAATGAAATACCTGCCGCAACGCTTACATTTTCTAAAACTGATATTCAACTCAAGCATTTTTGTAAATTCAAGCTCAAGCATTTCCATAACAGAGCTGACCTCATAGTTAATGTTAATGAACGAGGGCATTGTTACTCTATATGCCAAATCCTCTGCGTTCATATTAAATTTCTCGGCAAGCTCCTTATGCTGCTCTGTTACCTTTGGTGTATCTGAAAATCGCTCACAAAGTTGTTCGGTAGTCATTCCAAAGGGCATATCCTTGCCTTGCATTTTTGACACAGACATATTGAATGTTTCTTTTCTCGTTGCAGAACTGCCGATATTGTTAAGACTGCAATATGCTCTGTATCTTTCGGAAGGTAAAAGGTTACCTAAAACATCAGGATAGTATTCATCATCAAAGCAAAACTCAATCAGGTCTTTATATTCCTGTTGCAGCTGCTTTAGATAATTGTAGTACCATACTAATGATTTCAGTTTGTCATCTGCATACTCACGAAACACCGGAGGACAGATTGCAGTATATAGTGATTGCTTCGCAACAGATTCGGCATATGCAGTTGTACTTGTGTAGTCGTAAAATTCCTGAACGATTGCCTCGGTATGATTATGAATTTTTGTAGGGGAGGCTTTTTTTATTTCAACATCATTTTCTTTTCTGTATTTCTCACCCATAATAGATAAGGCTTTGAAGAATGAATATTCTTTCTCAAACGGTGTGTCAAAATCTGCATAAAGAAAATCTAAAATACCTTCGCCTATATTGAATTTAATCATACTGCCGCTGAGAACATTATACAGCGGTGCGTCCTGTTCAAAATCTTTTTCTCTTACCACATTATATTTACTGCAAAAGTATTCATACAAATCCTGCTTACTTTTGTAATCGTCCTCATTAAATTCAACATCATCAGGCTCGCCCTCAATATCGTTAATGAGCTCCTGCATATAGTATAGTTCCTTGCTTTCGTCAACGGTGATAATAAAAAATTTGTTATCCTTGCCGTACCAAACATTGTTGCAAAAATAATCAAAAGAAATATTTTTATTGCCGTGACGCAATATGCTTTTCTTTTCAATTTTATCTAACTGATATTCCGAATAATCCTTACTCATAAGCACCCCTGTTTTTGAAAATGTAAATTCTTTAATATTTTGACAATCCACATCGTTCTAATCAACATTATACAATTCTATTTACAAACTGTCAATTCCTGCTAAAATGAAAGTGTAGCTACAAAATATTTTTGAAAGGAGGTACCAATGAAAACTGAATATCGCAAATCTTGTTTCTTTCTGACACCGAATAAAATATTCGATGAAGGCTTAAAGCCGAGAGAGTTTATTGTGTACAGTTATCTGCTTCGTTGCGGTGATGCTAAAAGGCAATCGTTTCCTTCAAGAAAAAACATTGCAGAAAAATGTTCAATATCAGTTCCCACAGTTGACATTGCACTTAAAAATCTTGAAGAGGGCGGATTGATTTCCATTACACACAGAAACGATCCTCAAAACGGTAATCATCTATCGCACCTTTACACAGTCGAAAAAACTTGGTAAGGGCTCGTAAGGACACCTGACAAAAAGAATATAAAGCACCTTGAAAATTGAATATTGAGAATAAGCAAAGTAATCGTCTGAAACACAAAACTCGATTGTAGGCAATTTGTGAGGGTGTTGCAGAGCTGAATTGGGGCTATGTACCGTAGTATTACCACGATATTATCTTAAGCAGGATAAAGTGAGGCGTACCTCACGGTTCACATCAGCCGGCAGAGCCGACTGTTTTCAAGCCTTTAACCGACAACAGCTTAGGGGTAACTCAAATTTTGGAAGATTGGAGGTACAAATATGGACAATATGAAAAAATATGCATTCTATATGCCTAAAAGCTTAATTGATGATGTTGATAATACAATCAACTCTCTTGGCAAAATGTCAAGAGCAGAGTTCATTCGTGAGGCAGTTGATTTCTATATCGGCTATCTTAATTCACTGAGGGCAAGTGATTACCTGTCACCTATGCTCTCCCGTGCAATCAAAGGTGAGATAGAAAGCGTTGAAAAGAATGTCAGTGAAATGATTTTCAAATTGGCAGTTCAAAGCGCTGTTGCAAATATATTTATTGCAAACGGATTAAATCTTGATACTTCTAACATTGATTATCTTACAAAGTGTGCAGCGAAAGAGATAGCAAAGCAAAACGGTATTATTGATTTAAAAAAGGCAAGTGAAATGTTTAGAGCTGAATAATGGCACAGATAATTCTAAGCAGCAGATATATTAAAAATCCCAAAAAGGTTAATGCCGGAAAGCTTGTTAAGTATATGGGTACTCGTGAGGGAGTTGAAAAGCTACCTAAAGGTATTGAAATCAAGCCTGCAACAAAGAAGCAACAAGAACTTATAAATACAATTACAAACCGTTATCCCGAAACAAAGGACTACCTTGAATACAAGTACTATGACAAAAGCAAAACAAAAAGCAGTGCAACGGAATTCATTGACGCAGTTGTTGAAAGAAATGCTGACAGAGCCGAGCAGTTAAAATCATTGGTTTCATATATGGCTCAGTGACCGAGTGTTGAAAGGATAGGCAGTCACGGATTGTTTTCAGCCACAGATGATGAAATCAATCTTGATGAGGTTGCAGACAGAGTATCTAATCACGATGGAATTGTTTGGACTCATGTAATCAGCTTAACTCGTGAGGATGCCGAAAGATTAGGCTACAACAATGCAGAGGCTTGGAAAAATCTTGTTCGAAGAAACGAGATTGAAATAGCCCAGGCGCACAAAATAAGCCAAGATGATATTGAATGGTACGGTGCGTTTCACAATACAACGCATCACCCGCACATACATCTGCTTGTATATTCAAAATCAGGACAAGGCTATCTAACTGCAAAGGCAATAAAGGATATGAAATCATCATTTGCAAATGACATATTCCGTAACGAAAGATACAAGCTGTTCAAGGAACAAACAGAGATAAGAAATGAACTCAAGGATGAATTTAACTCTTATCTTGAACAAATCAAAAACGGAGATATTGTTTTATCCGACAGAATGCTTAAGCTGGTAAACAATTTAAAAACACAATTGAATAACTACAAAGGCAAAAAGGTTTACGGATATCTGCCAAATAAAATGAAAAGAACGGTTGATCAAATACAATGGTGCCTACTGCTTGACAACGAGGACCTATATTTTCTCTATCATTCTTGGAACGACATAAACAACAAAAAGCTATCAACATATTACGACAGCAAGAATAATTATGTTTACATTATTAATAACAAGGAGTTTCGTTCCGTAAAGAATGCAATCATAAAGGCAATAGACGAAATGGACATAACCGATAGCGCAGAGCAAAGCAGTAATGTAACAAACATCATTAATGATTTGACAAGACTGCTTGCAAATATGCTTTCGTTAAGTGCAGAAAAGAAAATGAAAAGTCTTAACTCTCAATCCATAGACCAAAAGCAAATGCAGATGATACTTGATAAAAAGCAGGCAAGAGGTCAAAGAGACGGTGTTTCCAAAAATGACAAAAAGGAGGTTGATGAATCTAAATCACAAACTGCATCACAAAATCTTGAAGCTTTGTTTGAGCTTGGTGCTATGATGATTAGAAAGGCAGTAAGTCATAACAATGATTATGAATATGATTACAATAACGACAATAATGATTATGAAGAAGAACAAGGCTTAGGCTTAATAATGTAAAACTTAATAGTCCCGGTTGGTTGAGATACCAACCGGGCAGAAAGGAGAAAGCATGTACACTAATTTTGATGATATGCCAATGATGCTATCAGTGCCACAAGCAGCAGAGGTACTTGGAATATCTGCCGTCAGTCTATACAAGCTGATTAGAAATGACAACAGCTTCCCTGTGGTTGCTATGGGCAGAAGAAAATCTGTTCCGAAAGAGCAATTAAAAATTTGGATTGATACTAATTCAAAAAGATAAATATATTGCTGGATATATTAAAATGCCTGTGGTATTGTTGTGTTGCCACAGGCAGAAAGGAGGTTGCTATGGCAAAACGAAATAACGGTGAAGGTACCATAACCAAACGCAAGGACGGTCGGTGGGAAGGTCGCTACTACACCGGCGAAATAGTTAACGGCAAGAGAGTGAGAAAAAATGTTCTTGCCAAAACTAAAGCCGAATGCAAAGAAAAACTTAACAAAGCAATAGCCGAAAATGATAAGAGGCAAAGGATAATCAGCAGATGTGATTTCCTAACTAACCCCGAGCCTACACTTGAAGAATGGTCAAGGATTTGGTTTGAGTCCTTCTGTGCAGCAAGTGTAAAGGAATACACAAGAAACAGTTATCAAAACTACTTTGACAGATACATACTACCCAATCTCGGCGGTATGAAAATCAAAGATATATCAACAGTATCCTGTCAGCAATTCCTAATGAAAATGTACACAAGCGGCAGAACAAGAAATGTCGAAAAGAAAGGCAACGGATTATCGGCAAAGACAGTTAAGGATATTAAAATCGCATTGCAAACCTGCCTGCAAAAAGCAGAGGACGAGGGATTGATAGATACAAATCCCTGTCGTAAGGTGCAACTGCCAAAGGATGCACCGAAGGAAATGCAAACCTTAAAAGCAAACGAGCTTGGAGCATTCCTACGAGAAACAAAGGACTCTGGTTGTTACGAATTCTATATACTTGAAATCACAACAGGCTTGCGACTTGGCGAAATACTTGCACTGACTTGGGATGACCTTGATATTAAGAACAAAACAATATCAGTTAACAAGCAGGTGCAAAGAATAGGTAGTGAGTTAAAAATTACAACACCCAAAACCGCATCGTCAATACGAACGGTTGCGTTATGTGACGAGTGCTTCAATCAACTGATATTGCTACGAAGCAGACAAAGGCTTGACACAAAGCTGATATTCCCTTCGCCCATAACAGGCAGACTTCGTGATCCGTCATCGGTAACAAGAAAGCTACACCGTATGCAAAAGAGGGCAGGAGTTCCGCAGATACGGTTCCACGATTTGCGACACAGCTTCGCAACACTGTCGCTTGAGCAAGGTATGGATATTAAAACAGTATCGCATATGCTTGGACATACGGACGCTGGATTCACGATGAACACATATATGCATGTGACAGATGCAATGCAACAAACAGTTGCAAATGCAATGCAAAGCCTAATCACAGAAACAGAAAACAAACGAAAGAACAAGCTCATACATTTCTCGGCATAACGAAAGGCTCAAGGAGCAAAATCCTTGAGCCTGAATCTTTGCGCTTCAGCAATAAAACCGCTCTACAAATTGGAAGTTATCATTCACATATTAATTCAACTATGACTATTTCAGGTCTGTTATTGAAACGAATAGGGATAATACTGTTGCCGATACCTCGGCTTACAATCATGATCGTATTATTCTTGATATATTTACCAGCATCAAATTCAGGGAACAAACCTTGATTGGGCGCAATTATTCCTCCAATAAACGGTACACGAAATTGTCCTCCGTGTGCATGTCCACTCAACACAAGATCCACTTCTTCTGATACATATGCCTCAAATGTTTCGGGTCTGTGTGACAACAATATGCAGTATTCATTCGATAATGACATATTGCTTATTCTTGTTTGAAGCATGCTTTCCTGAATATAGGTATCACTATCAGTAAAATCAGGGTCATCCAATCCGGCAATCTGTATTGCTTCGCTATCCTTGGTCAGTTGTATTACATTATCATGAAGAATTACTACATCTTCAGCAATCAGTCCTTTTTCCAATTCCATATATTGCTCTTTGATCCACGCTTCATGATTACCTGTTACATAATAACAGGGGGCTATCTCAGTTAACTGACTTACAAGTTGGATGGCTATTTCAATATCTGTTCTATTCGAATCAACTAAATCGCCGGTTATTGCGATAATATCCGGATATTCTTTTTTAATCTTTTCTACTAACTGACTGTTATTATTTCCAAATTGTGCATTATGCAAATCAGATACAACAGCAATCTTATAGCCATCAAAAGAATGTGGCAAACGATTACTTGTTACGGTATAGCGGGTAACGCCCGCAGTAACATTGCCCCATATAGTCCACACGACAAGAATAAATAATAACATCAATATGATGATGAAAATACGCTTCTTTCTCAACATTCGCCCCTCCAACAAATTCCGATTTGTCTACTTCAATTATATAAAAAATGTCAATGGGAGTCAAATGGAAGTTTCGTCAAATATATTCCGTGATTAGAATAATTGCTAAAGCAATCATTAACAATCACTACATATGTTTCTCCTCTCAAAAACTGCCGTACAGTAGTGCGTCAGTTTTTGTAAAATAATTCAGTGGGAGTCATTTAGGCGTCAAAATGATAGATTTGCCCGAATTTGTGTTGTAAATCTTAACAAGATATTTTACAGATTATATACATTTATAATGGCACGCTGAATGTGAATGAATGAAAAACGGAACAGACTTACTCTATATCCCCTTGAAAGAGATGTGAAGTCTCTGCGTTCGTCACTCAGTATCGAAAGGTGCACTGCACCTTTCTCCCGAAAATCCGCACCCTGCGGGTTTGATTTTCGAACCCCCGACCTTCTGGTTCGTAGCAGTGTCGATAGCCGTTAAACAAGCCCTAAACAGCGATGTTTAGGGCTTTTCTCGTCCGATTTTTCTGCCTAATTTTCACTTGGCTCACTGTTCCTACACCCTCGTTCTCCTGTGTAGCCGTCAAAATAGGCGTCATAGTAGTGTAAGAATTGATTTCAAAAGTTCTCATTTTAAGCCGTTTTTGAAGGCTTGTATCTCTAAGATATTTTCAAGTTGAAGCTTTAAGAAAATTGGATAAGTGAGTAAAAATATTAGGCGACCACCTGTAAAAAAGCTTTACAAAAACAATAGAAAAGAATAAATTAACAGTTAGCAACTTGTAATGCTACCGCTTTCCAATCATAAGTGTCAATAAGTGGTCGTGTAATGATACATTAACAAAACATATGCATCATTATTTTTTCCTTTGATTCTTTCTGTATTGTGTAGGAGTAGTGTTATATACTTTTTTGAAAACCTTTACAAAATAGTTATTATCATCATAGCCTACATAGCTTCCTATTTCTTGTACCGGAAAATTTGTTTGAGACAGAAATTCTGCGGCTTTTTTGCATCTTTGAGTTGTGATATATTCATTTACAGTTAAACCGGTTTCATTTTTAAATAACTTGCAAAAATTTGAAACAGACATATCTACCTGCTTTGCAAGATTATTTATTTTTAACTCGTCACTTAAATGAGAAATAATGTATTCAAGCGTTCTCACAACAGGCAAAGAATAATTTGAATATTTTAACTGATGTTCACGAACAGCCTTTGTTAATTCAAGTATCATTTTCTTTGAGTACTCTTCTTGCCTGGCTATCGTTACAGCTGAATCTGCCAACTGTGCATAACGCTGAGTAATTTCATCAATAGTTACAACAGAAAGTCCGCTGCTCTCTGCTGCTTTTCTTGCAAGAGTACGAAGTATGGCAAAACTAACAGCCGGATTTATATATGATGTATTTGATTTCAAAAAGCCTGAATTTTGTGCATTATCAAGCATTATTTGCTGCATAGCAATAACATTTTCAACATCTCCCATTCTAATCAAATGTTCAAATGCTCTTTCACTGTCATATCTTCTGTAAATACTGCTGTAATTTTTGTCGTCATAGTTGATATTTTTAATATTGTTGTCGTTAATAAAAAAGTCGCTTTCAAGTCTTTTATATAAAAATTCAGCAGTTGAAGGGTTAAAAGCGTAAATACACGAATTAATTATATTATATAACTGATTGTGGTAAATCAAAGACAGTGAGTTGCGATACAATTTTAGTGACAATGAATATGCAGAAGGAAGATGATACTCTATCAACAAATTATCAATATCTTGTTGTGAATATTCTTCCCTTACATAAGGTCCCACTAAATATATTTCATTCTCGAAGTTAAATATAGATATATAGACATTAATGTCATCTGCGATTTCGTAGATGACATTTTTTTCTACATCAGAAATAATATTAAGAAGAATTGTTTTAGTAAACATAGGCTGCAAGTTTTCATCAAAACAATACTCATTTTCAAATTGTTCTAACTGTTCATCTTTATTATCGAGTTTAAATACAGGAGTTTTCAGAAGTACGTGTAGCAACCTTTCAAACAAGCTTGAGTCCATAATAACACCTCGAAAGTACATAAATATGATAATATTTTGCTATACTTAACAATATTTTTCTATTCGTTTCTTTTTTTTTAATGATACACTAAAGACAACCAAAAAGCAAGTTTTCATTAAAAAATTGAAAAGGAGTAAAAATTATGAAAGAAAAAAACGCAAAGCCGTCACCTGTTTACAGCAGGGCGAAAACTTGGCAAATCGCATTAACAACAATGACCGGTATAGGTCAAATGGTGTTTTATGTACTAATGACATCGGCTACATACATTGGTAATGCAAATTTCGGTATACTTGTTGCCGTTACAGGAGTAATCATTACATTTTCGAGATTATTCGATGGTATCACAGACCCGATAATTGCACTGGTAATGGAAAGATTTAAGAGTAAACACGGCAAAATAAGGTTTTTCACAATGATCGGATGGGCAACTATGTCAGTTGCTACTACACTTATGTGCAATATCGGACCAAAGCTTCATCTTGAAGGTGCATTAGGAATAGTATTTTTTGTCCTTTGCTATGTGATTTATATTATTGGTTATACATTTTGCAGTATCTCAGGACAAATCAATGCAAATGTTTTAACTAACGATCCTAAACAGAGACCTACCATTTCGGTTTGGAATACGGCATATTCCTATTTAGCTCCAATGATTATGTCTGTTGTTTCAATGTCTGTTATTCTTCCAAAATTCAACAACATTCAGTCTACTCAATATTTTGAAACTCTCAACATTGTAGTTGTTGCAGTTTCGTTTGTATTTTATCTGCTGTCTTGTATAGGTGTTTCAAAATTTGACAAGCCTGAAAACTTTGAAAACATTAAAATAGGAAAAGAAAAAGAAGAAAAACCGTCTATCAAAGATATGGTTAATCTCATTAAGAGTAATAAGGAATTACAACGCTATATTATTGCAGCCGGCAGTGACAAGCTTGCGCAAACTATCGGTTCGGCATCTGTTGTATCAACAATGCTTTTCGGTATAATCGTAGGTTCTATGTCACTTTCGTCAATTCTTTCTGCCATTGCTATGCTCCCGTCGATAATATTTGCAGTTATTGGTTCAAAAATTGCAGGTAAAAAAGGCAGCTTAAAGGTTATGGTTGACTGGTCAAAAATTTGTATTGTTGTTAACATAATTTACGCAGCATTTATTTTGTTTGCACCTGCCTCTATGATAGGCGATTTGATGAATAAGAAGGCATCATCAGTAGCTTTGGGTGTAATAATCGCAATTGTATTTTTACTTTTAAATTTTGCGGTAAACGCAACTAAAATGGTTGTAAGTGTGGCAACAAATTCACTTCGTATGGATATAGTTGACTATGAGTTTGACCGTACAGGCAAATATATGCCCGCTGCTGTATCAGCAACATATAGCTTTGTTGATAAGGCAATATCTTCTTTCGGTGCGTTCATTGCCACTGCAATGATCGGCTTGATTGGTTATACAACAACTGTGCCTCAGCAAGGCGATCCTCTTACTGTAGGTGTAAAAGTTATTACTGTTGTACTTCTTATAGGATTTCCGATAATCGGCTGGATTTGCACAATTTTAGCTATGAAAAAGAGCAATCTTACCTTTGAAAAAATGGAAGAGGTTCAGACAAACATAGCATACAAAAAATCTAAATTATCACAGGAAAACAAAAGCGAAATAGTTGAAGAAACGGTAATAGAATTTACTGAAGAGTAATTTTATTGAATTTTAAAAACATAGATAATTTTCATAAAGAAATTATCTGTCATTACTTTACTATCAGGAGCATATATGAGAAAAGCAATAAATTTTAATGAAAATTGGATTTTTAAGAAAGAAGGAAAAACAGAAAAAGTAAATATTCCCCATACTTGGAATTCTGTTGATGGTCAGACAGGACCTGAAGAATATTACAGAGGCATATGCACATATGAAAAAACTTTTTGCAAACCTCTGATAGAAAGCAATGAGCGTTGTTATATCGAATTTAATGGCGTAAATTCGTCCTGCACTGTTTTATTGAACGATGTAAAAATAGCAGAACATAACGGAGGATATTCTACTTTCAGGAGTGATATTACCGATTATCTTAAGAATGAAAATAGTTTAAAAGTATTTGTCGATAATTCACCTAATGATAAGGTATATCCTCAAAGAGCTGATTTTACATTTTACGGCGGTATTTACAGAGATGTAAATCTTATTATCGTAAATGAAAATCATTTCGACTTGGATTATTATGGCGGTAAAGGATTATATGTAACTCCAAGAATAGAAGGCAATAATGCCATTGTTGAGATAGAAGCATATTTTGCAGGTAACGCAGACGAAGTAGTTGTTTCTATTGATTCTGTCAGCAAAACTGTTCTGTATCCTACATATGAAAATAATAAAGGGAAAGTAAAAGGTTCGGTAGAAATAAAAAATGTTCACCTGTGGAATGGTTTGGCAGACCCTTATCTTTATAACATTACGGCAACCTTGACAAAAAACAAACAACCTGTTGACAGAATTTATGACAGATTCGGGGTGAGAGAATACTATATTGACAGTGAAAAAGGCTTTTTCTTAAACGGAAAAAGCTATCCTCTTCACGGTGTATCAAGGCATCAGGACAGAGCAGGTGTTGGCAACGCTTTAACAAAGGAAATGCATGAGAATGATATGGATATAATTCTCTCAATGGGAGCAAATTCCATAAGGCTTGCACACTATCAGCATGACAATTATTTTTATGAATTATGTGATGAAAAAGGTGTAATTGTTTGGGCTGAAATACCATATATCACTATTCATATGCCTACTGCAAGAGAAAACACTATTTCTCAAATGAAGGAATTAATTACGCAAAACTATAATCATCCGTCTATTATTTGTTGGGCATTATCAAACGAGATAACATTACAGGGCGTAACAGATGACTTAATTGAAAATCACAAAATACTTAATGATTTGGTTCACGAAATGGACAAAAGCAGATTATCTGCTATGGCAAATCTGTTTATGCTTGAAACTGATTCTCCTCTCATAACCCTGCCTGATTTAAGAGGCTATAATTTATATTACGGCTGGTATGTGGGAGATGTGGAAGATAATGACAAGTGGTTTGATGATTTTCACAAAGAACATCCCAATGTTGCCATTGGTTTAACCGAATACGGAGCAGATTCTGTTATTAATTTACAATCTCCAAAGCCCGAAAAGGGCGATTTTACTGAAAGCTATCAAGCCATTTACCATGAACATATGCTTGAAATGTTTTCGACTCGCCCATATATATGGGGAACCTATTGTTGGAATATGTTTGAATTTGCGGCAGCGGGAAGAAATGAAGCCGGAGATCCCGGAAAAAACCATAAAGGGCTTGTTACATTTGACCGCAAAGAAAAAAAGGATGCGTTTTATATTTACAAGGCTTGGTGGTCAGATGAACCGTTTGTGCATATTTGCTCAAAGCGTTATCATGACAGAATTGAGCCAATTACAGAAGTAAAAGTATATTCGAACCAAAATGATGTTACCCTGTTCGTTGACGGAGAAGAATTTGAAACGAAGCACGGCAAACATATTTTCAAATTTAATGTGCCTATCAACGGTATTCACAAAATCATTGCCAAATCTAACGGTTTAGTTGATAATGCTGAAATACAAAAGGTAACTGCTCCGAATCCAAAATATTTTGCTTCACCGGAAAAGGTTAAAAACTGGTTTGACAAGCCCGAAGAATCCGAGCAGGCAGACAGCAACTATCTTTCTCTTTCAAGTACAATGGCTGAAATTCAAAGTACGGATGAAGGTAAAGCTCTGCTTGATGCAATGATGCAGAATTTAGGAAATAAAATGGCAGGCGGAATGGGAAAAGGAGTTGAAATTCCTAAAGCTATGATGGCTGTCGTTGCCCGTCAACCTCTTAGTAAGCTTTTAACCCAAGCAGGTATAGAATTAAGCAGCAACGAGGCAAAGCAAATAGCTCAGGCACTTTCAAAAATAAAGAAGGCATAGGAGAATTATTTATGAAAAAGTTTAGTAAAGATTTTTTACTTGGTGCCGCAACATCAGCACATCAAGTTGAGGGAAATAATATATATTCTGATTATTGGGCAATGGAGCAAATGAAAAATTCCCAATTTGTTGAACCCAGCGGTAAGGCAGTAGATCATTATAACAAATACGAGGAAGACATAAAAATGCTTTCTGATGCAGGTCTAAATGCATATCGTTTTTCCATTGAATGGGCTAGAATAGAACCGCAAAAAGGGATATTTGACGAAAAAGAAATACAGCACTACAAAGATGTAATTGATTGCTGTAAAAAATACAATGTTGAACCCATTATAACATTACATCATTTTACTTCGCCGAAATGGTTAATAGAAATGGGCGGATGGGAAAACGAAGAAGTTGTAGAACTATTTGCAAATTATACAAAATATGTCGTTGAAAATATTAAGGACGATGTAAATTATATTTGCACCATAAATGAAGCAAATATGCGACTTCAGGTTAAATCGCTTATGGAACGCTTTATGAAGCAAATGATGGCGAAAACAGGCGGTAATACACCAAAAATTTCAAATGTTGAGCAAAATGACAATTCTAATGATATGGAAGGTCAGCTTCAAGTAGGATTAAATCTTTCAAATCCGATGGAAAAAATGAAATTAACAGCCATTGAAAATATGCAGGTTTTCGGGGATATGAACCCACATACTTTTGTTTCAGCAGCGGGTGAAACCGGAGACGAAATAGTTATAAATGCCCATAAAGCAGCAAAAAATGTAATTAAATCAATCAATCCGAAAATAAATGTAGGAATAACTTTATCACTTCATGATATTCAATGTGTAGAAGGCGGAGAAGAAAAGGCAAAGAAAAATTGGGACGAAGAGTTCGGACATTATGTTGAATACATAAAAGATGATGATTTCTTTGGACTTCAAAACTACACAAGGACTGTTTATGACAAAGACGGTATAGTGCCGGTCGAAAACGGAGTTCCAATGACTCAAATGGATTACGAAATATATCCCGAAGCTTTGGAACACGTTATTCGCAGAGTTAATAAAGAAATGCCAAATGTGCCGATAATTGTAACTGAAAACGGAATTGCTGTTGATGATGACAATATAAGATGTAATTTTATTGATAAAGCAATAAATGGTATTCAGTCTTGTCAGCAGGACGGAATAAATATTTTAGGCTACTGTTATTGGTCACTTCTTGATAATTTTGAATGGCAAAAAGGTTTTGCTCTTACATTCGGACTTTGCGAGGTTAACCGCTCAACATATGAAAGAACACCTAAAAACAGTCTAACTCATCTCGGAAAATATGCAGGCTAAAAAAAGAGGGATTTAAATGATAAAAAAAGCAGTTCAGCAAATTATGATAGGCTCGGTGTGCAAAACCGAGGAAAATACTTTAAAGGTGTTAAACTCTATTAAGTCGGCAGGCTATGACTCTATTGAATTAAATGGATTTATGATAAAGCCCACGCCGTTTATAGTAAGAGTGCTTACAAAAGCCGCCGGTATGCCTACAGGTTCAGCAGGAAAATTTGATTGGAAATCCCTTGTTAAAGAATCGGGACTTGAAGTTTGCAGTATTCACGAAGATTTAGGCAGCATTGAAAATGATATTGATTCAGTTATAAATGAGGCACATTCATTTAACACTAAAAATATTGTTGTTACCGGAATGTATCGCTTTGCTTATAATGATAAAAATGAAGTTAAGAAACTGGTGCAGCGTCTTAATAAAGCAGGCGAAGAGTTAAAAAAGAATGACATAAACTTGCTCTATCATAACCACAATGTTGAATTTGTTCATTTTGACAATCAGCAAAGTGAATATCTTCAAAACTGCCCTTATTCATTACTGATAAACGAAACAAACGAAGAATATGTGAACTTTGAGTTTGACTCATATTGGGCTTGCGACGCAGGTGTTAATCCACTTGATATAATAGATATACTTTCAAGCAGAATGAGATGCTATCATATTACTGACAGGGGCTCAAGACTTTCTTCTGCATCAATAACTCCAATAATTAAAAATGACAGCATGGAGCTTGGCTGCGGTAATATGAATATAGCTTCACTGATTGAGAAAGCAAAGTCCTGCAATACCGAAGCAATTATACTTGAAAGTCACAAGAATTGGATAGATAAAAATCCCGTTAAATCACTTGAATTATCAGCAAAATATCTAAATTCAAAGATATAATAGGAGACATATTTTGAAAGCGATTAATATTAAAGTTGAACATTTGAAAAGTCCTATCGGCATCGACATAAAAAAGCCTTACATAAGTTGGAACTGCGATGATGGAATTCAGCAAACTGCATATATTATAAATGCTTATAACTATTGTAATGACAAAAAAGGCGACTTATTTTATTCGACAAATAAATGCCATACATCGGATATGTTTGCATATTTCCAAGGCCCTTTGCATAGCAGGCAAAGAGTCCTTATTGAAATCACCCTTTTTGACGAAAACGATGTACAGGGTGAAACACAGTCAACTGTTTTTGAAACTGCATTTTTAGATAAAAATCAGTGGGTTGCAAAATGGATTAATCCTGAAATCGAAAATTTGACAAAGGTTAACTCCCGTCCCGCGTCTTATTTGAAAAAAACATTTAATGTGGAAAAAACAGGCACATCAAGATTATACATAACCGCTCACGGATTATATACAGCGTTTATCAATAACCAAAGAGTAGGCGATTATGTTTTAACGCCCGGGACTTCAGAATATTCTGTAAATTTGGAATATCAGACTTATGATGTTACTGAATTGATTAACGAAGGCAAAAACGAGATAGTAGTTGTTTTGGGCGATGGCTGGTACAGGGGCAAAAGCGGAATGAATAATCCAAACGGTAATTTATTTGGTGATGATATTTCTCTTTTAGCACAGCTGGAAATTAATGGAGCCTCCGTTTTAATTACAGATGAAAGCTGGCAGGCTTCTCAATATGGGCCTATATTGAAAAACGGTCTTGATTTTGGTGAAGTGGTTGATTCTACTATCGGCGACGGCTTTTTTGCGATAGAAAAATTTCATCAAGTAAAGATAGAAAACTTTGGTTATCAGAATCTAAAGTGCAGTAACAATGTCCACATAAAGGAAAAAGAAAAGTTTGAAGGGACAGTTATTAAAACGCCTAACGGCGATACCGTAATTGATTTTGGGCAAAATATTGCCGGCTATGTAAGCTTTTCAGTCAAAGCTAAACAAGGTCAAAAAATCAAACTTGTTCACGGTGAAGGATTAGATGAAAACGGAAACTTTACCATTGATAATTTTCAGCACGAAGCTCCAACGCCTGAAAATATGATTTATCAGCAAGTTGAATATATATGTAAGGAAGGGCAAAACGAATACAAACCGCAATTTTGCATTTTCGGATTTCAATATGTTAAAGTTGAAACAGATATTAATATAGATGACATTAAATTCACCGCGCAAGCAGTATATTCCGATATGGATGAAACCGGTTCGTTTGTTTGCGGCAACGAAGATGTAAATAAACTTGTAAAAAATTCTCTTTGGAGTATGAAAGGAAATTTTGCCGATATACCTACTGATTGCCCAACACGGGAAAGACAGGGATGGACAGGTGATGCAGCTGCTTTTGTTAATACCGGTATGTATCTAATGGACTGCTATCCGGTATTTAGAAAGTGGTTAAACGAAGTTAGAGCAAATCAGCTTGAAGACGGTAAAATACCCGGTGTTGCACCTAATAGTGAGCCGGATGGATTTTTTAAAAAATTATCTAACGGCTCTGCAGGTTGGGCAGATGCAATCACTATAGTACCTAATGCTTTATGCAGGGTGTATAACTGTACTGATATAGTTAAAGAAAACTATGGTGCAATGAAGAAATGGGTGGATTTCTGTGAAAAAAGAGCCCACAAAAGTCGTATTAAATCTAAATTTAAAATTGATAAAAACAAAAAATATATTGTTGATACAGGATTTCATTGGGGAGAATGGCTGGAGCCGGATGTTAATTCAAAGGATGCACTTAAGCAAACTCTTATGAAAGGCTCACCTGAAGTTCCAACTGCATATTTTGCCTATTCAGCATATCTTTTAAGTGTGGCTGCAAAAAAAACGGGAAAAGACTCCGAAAGCAAATATTATTTGAATTTATCTGAAAAAATTAAAGAGGCTTATCGTGCGTATTTTGTTAAGAACGGAAAAATAAATTCTGATCGCCAAGCAAGCTATGTTAGACCTGTTGTTTTAGATATTTTGAATCAATCAGAAAAGCAAACTGCATCAGATAATTTAAATGAGCTTGTGAAAAATAATAATTATCATTTGAACACAGGCTTTTTGTCTACACCGTTTTTATGCAGTGTTCTGTCTTCATACGGTCATACGGATACTGCCTACAAACTTCTATTGCAGGATACAGCTCCTTCATGGCTTTATGAAGTAAAAAAAGGTGCAACTACAATTTGGGAAACCTGGAACGGAATTGATGAGAATCATAAGGTTAGCGCATCACTAAACCATTATTCTTACGGCGCAATTGCCGGGTGGCTTTTTGGAGATGTTGCCGGAATAAAGCTTAATTACGGCAAGATTACAATTGCTCCCCATCCGGACAAGTCTATCGGATTTGCGAGTGCCACATATAACTCGCCTTTAGGAAAGATTTCATCAAAATGGGAATACAAAAACAACGGTATTATTTACTCAATTGAAATACCTGCAAATTGCACAGCAGAAATTATTTTGCCGAATGGTGAAAAACATAATGTTACTGCAGGAAAATACACTTTCTCTTAAGGATTAACACAATGACATATTATTTAGCAATAGACATAGGAGCCTCAAGCGGACGGCATATTCTCGGATATATAGACAACGGCAGATTAAAACTTGAGGAAATACACCGATTTGAAAACTACATAACAAATCAAAACGGCACACTTGTGTGGGATATAGAGCATCTTGTCAGCGAGGTAAAAAAAGGTATTGCAAAATGCAAAGAAATTGGCAAAATACCTTGTACAGTTGCTATTGATACTTGGGGCGTTGACTATGTTTTGCTTGATGAAAGCAAGCAGGAAATTCTGCCTGCCGTATCTTATCGTGACAGCAGAACAAATAGAGTTATTAACAAAGTTGAAAGTATCATATCTGCAGAAGAATTGTATCTGAAAACAGGGATTCAAAAGCAGAATTTTAATACAATCTATCAGCTTTATGCAGATAAACTGTCCGGCAGGCTTGAGGACGCCAAGCATTTTCTTATGATACCTGCTTATTTATCCTATAAGTTGACAGGCATTATCAAAAATGAATACACTAATGCTACAACAACAGGTATGGTAAATGCAGATACAAAGCAATGGGATTATGAGATTATTGATAAGCTATCCCTGCCAAAGCATTTATTTGGTACGCTTGATACTCCTTGTACCGTAATCGGTAATTTCACAAAGGAAATGCAGGACTATGCAGGCTTTGACAGCACTGTTATTTTTGCACCGAGCCACGATACGGCAAGTGCCGTCTGTGCTTGTCCGATAGATGATAACAGCGTATATATTTCTTCAGGCACATGGTCGCTTATCGGTGTTGAAAGCTTGAATCCCATTGTAAATGAAAAATCAATGGCGGCGAATTTTGCTAACGAAGGCGGTATTGATTATCGTTTTAGATTTCTTAAGAATTATATGGGAATGTGGCTTTTTCAGAATGTTAAGAAAAATCTTAATAACGAATTTAGTTATGATGATATGATGCGCCTTGCAATGCAAAGTAAGCGGTTTGAAATGATTGATACCAACGCACCTGATTTTCTTGCACCTGAAAATATGATAAATGCTATTCGCAGTTATCTGAAAAATGAAAGTATACCAATAGAGGTTGTTATCAATTCCGTTTATCATTCACTTGCACAATCATACAAAAATGCCATTGATGAAATTGAAAAGTTAGCCGGCAAGACAATAGATAATGTATTCATTGTCGGCGGCGGAAGTAAAGATACATATCTTAATAAACTGACTGCACAGTACACAGGTAAAAAAGTAGTAACAGGACTCAGCGAAGCAACTGCAACAGGCAATCTACTTTCACAGATTATGTATGATAAGAAAATATCCCTTGCACAGGCAAGAGATATAGTTAAAAATTCATTTGATATTAAGGAGATTAATTGATGTCACGATACGATGAGGCAAAACAGATTTACGCGAAGTACGGTGTTGATACAGATAAGGCTATCGAAAAATTAAAAAATATTTCTGTATCACTTCACTGCTGGCAGGGTGATGATGTAAGAGGCTTTGATACAGACCCGAATAAACCGTTAACAGGCGGTATTCAGACAACAGGTAATTATCCAGGCAGAGCATCTACACCCGAAGAGCTTATGGAGGATATTGATGAAGTTCTTAAACTTATTCCCGGTAAGATTAAGTTAAATCTTCACGCAAGCTATGCAATTTTTGATGACGAAAATCCTTGGGTTGACCGAGATAAAATTGAGCCTAAGCATTTTAAAAAATGGGTGGATTTCTGCAAGGAAAGAGGACTTGGTTGTGACTTTAACCCAACATTCTTTTCACACCCAAAATGTGATCCGTTAACCCTTTCTTCACCAAATGAAGAAACAAGAAAATTCTGGATTGAACACGGTAAGGCTTGTATCAGAATTTCAAATTATCTTGCTAAGGAGCTCGGCGAGCCCTGTGTAATGAATATATGGACAGGTGATGGATTTAAGGATATTCCTGCCGACAGAATAGGTCCGAGAGAGCGTTATCGTAACTCTATTGATGAAATTCTTTCAGAGCCATACGATTTTAATATGGTTAAGCCTTGTGTTGAAAGCAAGGTGTTTGGTATAGGTGTTGAGGCTTATACAGTCGGCTCTGCTGAATTTGCACTCGGCTATGCAGCCGTGAATAAAGATAAATGTATTCCGCTTATGGATAATGGACATTATCATCCGACAGAAGTAGTAAGTGATAAAATATCTGCACTCCTTACATTTTTCCCTGAAATCGCATTACATATTACAAGACCTATACGCTGGGACAGTGACCATGTTGTTTTATTTGATGACGAAACAAAGGAAATTGCAAAAGAGATTGTACGCTGCGGTGGTCTTGACGGTAAAGTGAATATTGCACTTGATTATTTTGATGCAAGCATTAATCGAATATCAGCTTGGGTAACAGGTGTAAGAAATGTTCAAAAGGCGTTATTATTTGCACTTTTAGAGCCAAGCAATTCACTTGAGAATATGCAGAATAATTCCGATTTCACACAGCTTATGATCGTGCAGGAAGAACTCAAAACTGCACCGTTCGGTGATATCTGGAATGAATATTTAGAAAGAGAAAACACCCCTGTCGAGTATTTTGCAGAGGTTAAAAGATATGAGCAGGAGGTTTTAAGTAAGAGATGAAAAATATTTTAGATGCACCGTTTGTAAAGGAAATGTGCGATACAACAGCCAATATGTACCGCTTGGGTTGGGACGAGAGAAACGGCGGAAACATTAGCTATATGCTTGATAAAAATGAGGTTGCAGAGTATCTCGACCTTAACAATGTTATCCGTACAATACCAACAGGCTTTGATGCAGCAGATCTTATCGGCAAGATTTTTATTGTAACAGGCACAGGAAAATATTTTAAGAATGTAAAGTATGATCCTGAAAACAATCTCGGTATTATTCGCATTGCGAAGGACGGTACAACTGCCGAACTTCTTTGGGGATACGCAGACGGTGGCAAGTTTACAAGTGAGCTGCCTGCTCATCTTATGAGCCATATGGCAAGACTTTCGGTTGATCCCGAAAACAGAGTTGTTATGCACTCACATCCAACAAATACACTTGCAATGAACTATGTTCACGAACTTGATGAAAAGAAATTTACGCATACTCTTTGGGAAATGTGCACCGAATGTATTGTTGTATTTCCAGATGGTATCGGCGTTCTTCCTTGGATGCTTTGCGGAACAAATGAAATCGGCAAGGCAACTGCAAAGAAAATGGAAGAGTATAGGCTTGTTGTATGGGGAATGCACGGCATTTACGGTGCAGGCAAAACTATGGACGAAACCTTTGGTCTTATCGAAACAGTCGAAAAGGCAGCACAAATTTATATGCTCACCGCACATCTGCCCAGAGTAAACACAATCAAGGACGAGGATATGAAAACCCTTGCCGAAGCCTTCGGTGTTGAATACAGAAAGGACTTTCTCAATTTAGATTGATTTTCTGTCAACCACTTGAAAACAAAATTAATTTTTGGTCTGGATATTCAAACTCCTTTGTGGTATATGTTTGTACTACAAGGGAGTTGATTTTATGTCAATACTACAAGAATTGTGGTATGGGAACATTAGACCAAATGAAGATAAGGTCATTACTGATGAGGAGAAAAAATTAGTTTCGCTGATTGCTCGGCATCACGAAACATTATCTTCTTCCCTAAAGAATGATGACTTGGATGTGTTTGAAAAATATGTTGATTGCTTTACCGAGTATACCTCACTGATTGAATGTCAGGCATTTGAAATAGGATTTAAGTTAGCATTAAAATTGCTGAAAGAATAGCCGGAGCTTGTTTACACTCCGGCTATAACTATTTATTCAGTTCTAATTATCTCCAAAGCCTGTGCTTCGGATAGTTCATTATTCAAATACATATTCTTGGCATTGACTGCTCTGTTAAGCCAAGCGGTGTATTCATCAGGTGATATTGCCTTTGGTGTTTCGCCGAATGTATATGCTCGTTCCATTCGCTTATACATTTTGTTCTTTTCCTTGTTAAAGGTCTGCAAAACCAAATCATTTTCCTCAAGCTTTTTGTGCTTCAGTAAAGGTCCGATTTGCTTGCAGGTCTTACCGTCCTTGAAAACTCTGTCACAGTACAGGGTTTTCTTTTTTGTCTTTGGAATGAAATACCTACTGCAAAGCTCACATTCGCAAACTGTTTCTTTTCTGTTGTAAAACAAGAGCATTAAATATTCGTAATAGTCCTTTACATAATCAAAAAACAGTAAGCTCTTTTCCTGTCCGTCAATATATGTGTAAACAGTCTTGCAGAAAACTGCTTTTGGAATTATTTCACTTAAATAATCTTCAAACAACTCTCTGTGGATTATACAAGGAAAGAAATTGCGTACCTTTCTTTGAATTACAAGAAGCTCATAAAGTCTAATGCTTAAAGTTGTTAGTGCCGTTTCAAGGCTTTTACTTGATTCGTAAGTGATTAGAATTTCTTTATCGCTTACAATCTCTGCAAATGTTCCCGAAAGCAAGGCTCCCAAGGTTTTGTTTCTCTGTCCTATTATCTCTGCAATCTCATAACACCTGTTGATTGCATTTCGCAATTCGTCTTCGTCCGGCTTGCTAATATCTATTAGATGCAACAGGTTATAAATCTCATCTTCTAAATCCCTGAAATCACAATCGCAGAAGCTTTGAATTTCCATTCTGTAATCAACAGGCTTTAATTTTTTAACACCGTCATCACTAACCCAAAGTCGATGAGCAATATTTTTGTTTTGGAAATTAATATACAGTCCGTTTCTTAATTCAATATCTTTGTCCATAATCAATCTTTCTTAAAAAAATCGTTTTTCACTAAAGCATAGTGATTTATTCTTTCCTGTATTACTATCATAACAGAAAGAGATTTCTCTTTCAATATTACGAAAGGAGTAAAAAATGAAAACTGAATATCGCAAAGCCTGTTTCTTTCTGACACCGAATAAAATATTCGATGAAGGCTTAAAGCCAAGAGAGTTTATTGTGTATAGCTACCTGCTACGATGCGGTGATGCAAAAAGGCAATCGTTTCCTTCAAGAAAAAACATTGCAGAAAAATGTTCAATATCAGTTCCCACAGTTGACATTGCACTTAAAAATCTTGAAGAGGGCGGATTGATTTCCATTACACACAGAAACGATCCTCAAAACGGTAATCATCTATCGCACCTTTACACAGTCGAAAAAACTTGGTAAGGGCTCGTAAGGACACCTGACAAAAAGAATATAAAGCACCTTGAAAATTGAATATTGAGAATAAGCAAAGTAATCGTCTGAAACACAAAACTCGATTGTAGGCAATTTGTGAGGGTGTTGCAGAGCTGAATTGGGGCTATGTACCGTAGTATTACCACGATATTATCTTAAGCAGGATAAAGTGAGGCGTACCTCACGGTTCACATCAGCCGGCAGAGCCGACTGTTTTCAAGCCTTTAACCGACAACAGCTTAGGGGTAACTCAAATTTTGGAAGATTGGAGGTACAAATATGGACAATATGAAAAAATATGCATTCTATATGCCTAAAAGCTTAATTGATGATGTTGATAATACAATCAACTCTCTTGGCAAAATGTCAAGAGCAGAGTTCATTCGTGAGGCAGTTGATTTCTATATCGGCTATCTTAATTCACTGAGGGCAAGTGATTACCTGTCACCTATGCTCTCCCGTGCAATCAAAGGTGAGATAGAAAGCGTTGAAAAGAATGTCAGTGAAATGATTTTCAAATTGGCAGTTCAAAGCGCTGTTGCAAATATATTTATTGCAAACGGATTAAATCTTGATACTTCTAACATTGATTATCTTACAAAGTGTGCAGCGAAAGAGATAGCAAAGCAAAACGGTATTATTGATTTAAAAAAGGCAAGTGAAATGTTTAGAGCTGAATAATGGCACAGATAATTCTAAGCAGCAGATATATTAAAAATCCCAAAAAGGTTAATGCCGGAAAGCTTGTTAAGTATATGGGTACTCGTGAGGGAGTTGAAAAGCTACCTAAAGGTATTGAAATCAAGCCTGCAACAAAGAAGCAACAAGAACTTATAAATACAATTACAAACCGTTATCCCGAAACAAAGGACTACCTTGAATACAAGTACTATGACAAAAGCAAAACAAAAAGCAGTGCAACGGAATTCATTGACGCAGTTGTTGAAAGAAATGCTGACAGAGCCGAGCAGTTAAAATCATTGGTTTCATATATGGCTCAGTGACCGAGTGTTGAAAGGATAGGCAGTCACGGATTGTTTTCAGCCACAGATGATGAAATCAATCTTGATGAGGTTGCAGACAGAGTATCTAATCACGATGGAATTGTTTGGACTCATGTAATCAGCTTAACTCGTGAGGATGCCGAAAGATTAGGCTACAACAATGCAGAGGCTTGGAAAAATCTTGTTCGAAGAAACGAGATTGAAATAGCCCAGGCGCACAAAATAAGCCAAGATGATATTGAATGGTACGGTGCGTTTCACAATACAACGCATCACCCGCACATACATCTGCTTGTATATTCAAAATCAGGACAAGGCTATCTAACTGCAAAGGCAATAAAGGATATGAAATCATCATTTGCAAATGACATATTCCGTAACGAAAGATACAAGCTGTTCAAGGAACAAACAGAGATAAGAAATGAACTCAAGGATGAATTTAACTCTTATCTTGAACAAATCAAAAACGGAGATATTGTTTTATCCGACAGAATGCTTAAGCTGGTAAACAATTTAAAAACACAATTGAATAACTACAAAGGCAAAAAGGTTTACGGATATCTGCCAAATAAAATGAAAAGAACGGTTGATCAAATACAATGGTGCCTACTGCTTGACAACGAGGACCTATATTTTCTCTATCATTCTTGGAACGACATAAACAACAAAAAGCTATCAACATATTACGACAGCAAGAATAATTATGTTTACATTATTAATAACAAGGAGTTTCGTTCCGTAAAGAATGCAATCATAAAGGCAATAGACGAAATGGACATAACCGATAGCGCAGAGCAAAGCAGTAATGTAACAAACATCATTAATGATTTGACAAGACTGCTTGCAAATATGCTTTCGTTAAGTGCAGAAAAGAAAATGAAAAGTCTTAACTCTCAATCCATAGACCAAAAGCAAATGCAGATGATACTTGATAAAAAGCAGGCAAGAGGTCAAAGAGACGGTGTTTCCAAAAATGACAAAAAGGAGGTTGATGAATCTAAATCACAAACTGCATCACAAAATCTTGAAGCTTTGTTTGAGCTTGGTGCTATGATGATTAGAAAGGCAGTAAGTCATAACAATGATTATGAATATGATTACAATAACGACAATAATGATTATGAAGAAGAACAAGGCTTTGATTTAACAATGTAACTAAAACTAAAAAGTTCCGGCGAGCAATCGTCGGGCAGAAAGGAAATTAGAATGATTAAAAATATTATTACGATAGATGTAATTGCGAAAGGAGTGATGACATAAGGACAAGGTGCTTTTGCATAAGTTTCGTTGAGGCGATTGCTAATGAAAACGAAAATCATTTTCGAAAATCAAAATGATTGTGCAAAAGACAAAAGCAAAGAATTTGAAGGTCAGTATATGAAAGCGATTTTACTTGCTCTGTTGGAGGGTGGAAAAATAAATCAGGCACAGTATGACGAGTGCAAAAGGAGGCTCAAAATAAATTAGCTGGACTTTCAAATTACTTTGAATATAATGTGTGTTGAAAAAGGCAGGTGCCTTTACATCCGGTGCCTGCCTGTGAAAAAAACAGAAAGGAGAAAGTTATGCTTAAAACTGATGACAGGGTACTGCGAGTGGCGGCGTACTGCCGTGTATCCACCGACAAAACGGATCAGGCAAATTCCCTTGAAAGTCAGCAACGATACTTTAACGAGTACATAAGGCGAAATCCGCTGTGGGAGCTTTATAACATTTATGTTGATGACGGAATTACCGGCACAAGCACGAAAAAGCGTGTGGCATTCAATCAAATGATTGAGGACGCAAAGAGCGGTAAATTTGATTTGATTATCACAAAGGAAATCAGCCGATTTGCCCGAAATATTCTTGACAGCATCGGCTATACAAGAGAGCTGAAAAATTTAGGCGTCGGCGTAATTTTCCTCAACGATAACATAAACACTCTTGACAATGATGCGGAAATGCGACTTGCATTTTTCTCAACAATGGCACAGGAGGAAAGCCGAAAAACAAGCGAGCGTGTTAAGTGGGGACTGCGAAGGCAGATGGAAAAGGGTGTTGTTCTCGGCAGGGATATGCTTGGCTATGATGTGCGAAACGGACAACTCATCATAAACGAGGAGGGTGCCGAAACGGTCAGGCTGATTTACCACAAATTCCTTGACGAAGGCAAGGGTGCTCATAGGATTGCAAGGGAGCTTCGTGAGGAAGGAGTCAAGACCTCAACACGAATGAAAGATTGGTCATACACGGTTATTCTTCGCATACTGCGAAATGAAAAATACTGCGGCGACCTTATTCAGCAAAAGACCTACACACCCGATTATCTATCCCACAAAAAGAAACGCAACTACGGCGAAATGGAAACAGTGGAAATTCATAATCATCACGAACCGATTATTTCAAGAGAACGCTTTGAGGCGGTGCAAAGAGAGCTTGAAAGACGCAGACCTGCCGAAAGTACTGTGAAAGCCTTTGCAAACCGTTATGCACTGTCGGGTAAAATTGTCTGCGGCGAATGCGGTGCAGGCTTTGTAAGACGGCAAAAGAAACGCAAGGACGGCTCGTTTAATGTTAAGTGGGTGTGTGCCGAAAGTCAAAAGAACGGCTCGAAGCATAAAGAAAAGGACGGAACCTCCGCAGGATGTACGACAAATTCTGTCAACGATAGGGATATAAAAGAAATTCTGCAAAGTGTGGTTGCCGACACGATGGAGGGCAGATCAGAGGTTACAAGCTACCTGTTGCAGACGGTGGAAGCAGTTATTGAAGCAGTGGGCAAAAGCAATAACACCCACCACTTTGAAAAGGAAATTGAAAGGTGCAAGGAAAAGAAAAAAAGACTCCTCGATATGTGCCTTAACGGTTACATTGAGGCAAAGGAATACCGAGAAGCCTGTGATGAAATCACAATGCAAATTATTGACCTTGAAGAAAAGCTAAATCGTGAAAAGAGCAATCAAAAGATTATTGAGGACAAGGAAAAGGTTATCGAGGATATAAGAGAATTCGTTGAAAATGTGTCCTGCGGTGCGGAGTGGAACGATACATTTTACCGCAACATAGTTGACAAAATCGTGGTTTACAAGAACAGAAAAATAGATATTCACCTAAAGCTGATACCTGAAAAGTGGCAGGCAAAAATCCTTGCAGGTGCGGGGGAAATTAACGCTTATGAGAGCAAAAAATCCTCTTGTGTATGCTCTACGCCGATATCGGTTAACAGACCTTTCAGCTCGGGCAACGGCATTGAATAGCGCTGTGAGAGGTAGCGCAGAGAAGCCCCTAACTCGCCGTTCGGGCCTCCGTACTGCGATATTATCAGGCTTGCCGCCGCAGGATTGCACTTTTTAATGTTTATGGGATATTGAAGCTTTTTTATATAATTAAACATAAAATCACATAGCCTTTCCAACTGCAAAAGTTTGTTTTGCACCGCCGATGCAGTTTTTCGTCGTGCAAAAATATGATAAAGGAGATAATCATATAATTTAACTTATTCAGTCCATTGTATGCGAAAAGCTGCGTTTTGCTAACCTTACGGACATTTCATTGCGCTTCTCCTTTCTGCCATTAAAAAAGCGTCCTGTGTATATAAGACGATTAGACAGGAAATAAATAAATTGCAGAATGTATTATTTTTTGTTGTTTTTAGGGATAATATATGCTAAAATAATTTTATTACTAAAATAAAGAGGTTTAAAATGAAACTTTCACTTGTTGTTCCCTGCTATAATGAAGAGGGAAATGTTGAAAAATTCTATTCAGAGGTTAAAAGGGTTTTTGACGGATGTGTTGAGGATTACGAATTTGTTTTCGTAAACGACGGAAGCAAGGACGAAACATATCATAAGCTTAAAAAGCTCTATGAAGAGCATAAGGAATCGCAGATTCAGGTTTTGTCATTCAGCAGAAATTTCGGTAAAGAAGCCGCAATCTATGCAGGTCTTAACAGTGTTAAGGGCGACCTTGTGTGCCTTATTGACGCAGACCTCCAACAACGGCCGGAGGTTGTTTTGCGTATGCTTGATGTTATGCAGAAAAACGAAGAGATTGATTGCGTAACGGCATATCAGGACGAGCGCAAGGAGGGCAGGCTGATGACAGCTATGAAATCTGCCTTCTATAAAATTATAAACGGCATTGCGGATGTTCCGTTTGTTAACGGCGCCTCCGATTTCAGACTGATGAAAAGAAAAATGGTTGATGCAGTTATCGAAATGGGCGAGTATCACAGATTTTCAAAGGGTATTTTCAGCTTTGTCGGCTTCAACACGGAATATATTCCTTACACGGTTGAAGAGCGCGAAAGCGGAGAATCAAAGTGGGGCTTCAGAAAGCTTTTCAAATATGCTATTGAGGGTATTGTTTCATTTACAACATTTCCTTTAAAATTATCAACATATATAGGGCTGTTTTCCTCGTTTGCTTCAATAATTTATCTTATCGTTGTTGTTATTCAAAAGCTTGCCTTCGGAATAAATGTTCCCGGCTATGCAACAATTGTTGTGCTTGTTCTTCTCCTTGGAGGGCTTCAGCTATTCTGCCTCGGCCTTCTCGGAGAATATCTTTCAAAAATATATGTTCAAGTTAAAAACAGACCTATCTATATTTTAAAAGAGCATCTCGGAAGTAAAGACAAAAAGGATATTTAATTATGAAAAAAATAAAAGAGCTATTGATTAAATACAAGGAATTGATAACCTATTTTGTTTTCGGAGTGCTGACAACGGTTGTTAACTTTGCGGCATTTTGGATTATCGACAGGGCTTTGGGCGACAGGCTTTATCTTATCAGCAATGCAATTGCGTGGGTTATTGCCGTTGCGTTTGCCTATGTAACAAATAAAATTTGGGTTTTTGATTCAAAAAGCTGGGCACCTAAGCTTGTTTTTAAGGAGATTTGCGAATTTGTTGCGGCAAGGCTTTTCAGCTTCGGAATTGAAGAGGGAGGCCTTTACCTTTTCGTAACAATTATGGGCTTCGGCAAATATTCGTTTACTCTTTTAGGAATTGAAATAACAGGTCAGCTTATCGCAAAGGTTATCCTTGCCGTTATCGTTGTTATTTTGAATTACTTTTTCAGCAAATTTATTATTTTTGCCAAGAAAAAGGATAAAAATAAAAACGATAAAACAGAAAAAGCATAATCAAAGCAAAAACCGAAAAACACTAAATGCCGCAAAAGCAAGGGCTTCTGCGGCATTTTTTATCCTGCGTGATTACGATATAATCATAAAAGCACAGGCAAATATATTTTTTTTAATTATCCCACGGCCACGGGTCTTTAAGCCATTCGTCCGTGTTTTCTCCGTTTAGGGTTAAAGGTCCGTAAAGGGACTCATATTCATTTTTAAGCTTTTCAAATTGCATTTTGTATTTTCTGAAAAGTCTTTGCGCCTCTGCGTTTCCTTTGTGAGTGTCAAGATAAACATGCGTTTCCCACATTGCAAACTGTGCGGCGGAAAGCCTGTTTAAAAGCTGTTCTCTTTTCATAAAAATCTCCATAGCCTTTCCGGCTGCAAATATATTAATTAAAAATTCCTAACGCCTTATTGTAGCCGGATAAGGCGTATGATGGGAATTCAGCCATCTCAAAATTATTTGAGGGCAATAAATAGTATTAGTGTGATTTTTCACACTATCACTCCTTTGCCTGTAAACGGCTTATCAAGCTCGGGAAAAAGCGTTCCTCTTTCAAGGCTCTTTTTTTCCTCTTCATATATAACGGGAGCCTGCTGAAAAGGAACATACGCCATGGCAACCGTTGCGTCAGACGGAAGCGGCGAGGGGATGCTGCTTTTTTTGCTTCTCAAAAAGCTCGGATTAAACATATCGTCAAAATCATGCATAATAGCTTCAAGCCTTTCTGCCTGCGATTGTTTCTCCGCCTTTGACTGCCGCAGGCTTGCAGACTGCGGAGCAAAAGAAATCCTTCTTATTCGGATTAATTTTTTTATTATAGGATTATCTCCCTCTGATTTATAATATGCCGGCGTGCGAAAAAAGTTTTTCGGCATATAATAGAATAGATGTTTAAAATTGCTGTTAATAGGTAAAACTATTTATGAAATTTAAAACAAGGGTGATAATTATGGTTGTTAAACGTGGGGATATTTATTACGCTGATTTAAGCCCTGTTGTTGGCTCGGAGCAGGGCGGAGTTCGTCCTGTTCTTATAGTTCAAAACGATGTTGGCAACAAATATTCGCCAACGGTTATCGCCGCAGCAATAACAAGCCAGCGTGATAAAACAAATCTACCCACTCATATAGAGGTTGACGCAGGCAATTGCGGGCTTGCAAAGGACAGTATAGTTCTGCTTGAGCAGGTGCGCACAATAGATAAAAGGCGCTTGCGTGAAAAAATGGGAACGCTTGACAATGGGGATATGGGAAAGGTTAATGAAGCACTTTCCGTTTCCTTTGGTCTTTAAAATGGGATTATCCTGATTTTATATCAGGTAATCCTTTTTTTGTTGCAATGAATGTAATTTAATGTTAAAATATAAAAGATATATTTGGAAAGAGGTTTAAATATGGATAGAATTGCACAGTTTGAAAAGGTCAGCTTTTCGCAGTTTGAGCAGGATTTTAAAAAGAATTTCCCGGAATGTGAGGATGTTAGGGCAGTTTATGATTCAATAAAGCTTCCCGTCAGAGCAACCTCCGGCTCGGCAGGCTATGACTTTTTTGCACCCGTTGATTTAACTCTTGAAAAGGGAAAATCGCTTTTAATCCCAACCGGAATTCGCTCGAGGATTAATGACGGCTGGGTGCTTAAAATTTATCCCCGCTCAGGCCTCGGCTTTAAGCACAGAGTACAGCTTGACAACACGGTAGGCATTATAGACGCAGATTATTATAATTCCTCTAATGAGGGGCATATTATGATTAAGCTTTCGTGCGATGCTCACGACGACGGCCACTCCGTTTCAATTTCAGCGGGAGACGGCTTTGCTCAGGGAATTTTCCTTCAATTCGGTATAACGGTTGACGATAATGCAGTTGGCGAAAGAGACGGAGGCTTTGGCTCAACAACCAAGAAAAAATAAATAAACATTTATATAGGCAACGAAGAGGAATCCAAACCTGCCTAAAATGCGTTAATTTTTCAGCGTTTTTCATTTCTTTTATACATTATTTGCTAAAATACTTGACTTTTTAAAATTATTTGTATATAATCTTGCTCGGATATTAAAGATATCAAATAACCCCTGACAGAGTCGGAGGGAGGGAATTAAGTGAGCCAGGTTAGAATTAAAGAGAATGAGTCTCTTGACAGCGCTATCCGCCGTTTCAAGCGTCAAACATCGCGCGACGGTATTATTCAGGAGGTGCGCAAAAGAGAGCATTATGAGAAGCCGTCGGTTGCTCGTAAAAAGAAGAGCGAGGCTGCTCGTAAAAGAAAGTATAAGTAATATATACATAAAGGGAAACGCAACCGTTTCCCTTAATTTTTTTGATAGAAACGGTTGATGCTTTATGAAAAAAATACTTGTTTTAAACGGTCCTAATCTTAATATGACGGGAATCAGAAAAAAGAATGTTTACGGTGCCGAAACGCTTAAAGATATTAACGAAGAGCTTAAAGCATACGGAAAGGCAAACGGAGCAAGGGTGTCCTTCTTTCAGTCTAATCACGAGGGAGACATTATTGATGTTATCCACGAAAGCAAGGATGAGTTTGACGGCGTTGTTATCAATGCGGGAGCATATACTCATTATTCCTATGCGATAAGAGACGCTATTGAAGCCGTTTCGGATTTTACTCCTTTTGTTGAGGTGCATATGAGCGATATTCACAAAAGAGAGGATTTCAGAAAAATTTCCGTTATAACCGATGTTTGCGTAAAGCAGATATGCGGCTACGGTAAAGACAGCTATAAAATGGGTATTGATTTATTAATGGAAATATTATAAAATAGAAATAAGTTAATATAATAACACTACGGAGGTATAAAAATTATGGTATCAGCAGGTGATTTCAGAAACGGCGTAACCTTTGAGGAGGACGGTAACGTTTTGCAGGTTATTGAATTCCAGCATGTTAAGCCGGGTAAGGGTGCGGCATTCGTTAGAACAAAAACTAAGAATGTTATCACCGGTGCGGTTACGGAAAAAAGCTACAACCCGTCGGCAAAATTCCCAACTGCATATATTGAAAGAAAAGAAATGGTTTATTCCTATAATGACGATGGACTTTATTACTTTATGGATCAGGAAACATTTGATATGATTCCCGTTGCAGAGGCTGAATTAAGCGATAACTTTAAGTTCGTTAAGGAAAATGATGTTTGCCGTATTCTTTCATATAAGGGCAAGGTTTTCGGCGTTGAGCCGCCAACCTTCGTAACTCTTGAGGTTACCAAAACAGATCCGGGCTTCAAGGGCAACACTGCAACAAACACCCTTAAACCCGCAACTCTTGAAACAGGCGCAGAAATCCGTGTTCCGCTTTTCATTAATGAGGGCGATTCCATCAGAGTGGACACAAGAACCTGCGAGTATATGGAAAGAGCATAACCTAAATATTTTAACGGAGGGTAATCATTATGAACACAGTTGAAAGCCTCGGCTATCTTAAAGGGCTTCTTGAAGGCCTTGATTTTGACGGCGGAAAAAAAGAAACAAAAATGTTTAAGGCAATTGTTGATGTTCTTGATAATATTATTGAGGATTTAGACACTGTAAACGAGGATATTGATATTCTTGCAGAGCAGGTTGACGATATTGACGATGACCTTGCGGCTGTTGAGGATTATCTTGCAGAGGACGATTGCGATTGCTGCGGATGCGAAGAGGATGATGAATATTCAATTGTTTGCCCAAGCTGCGGCGAGGAAATCGTTGTTGATGAGCAAACAGTTATGGAGGGTGGCATTGAATGTCCTAATTGCGGCGAATATCTTGAATTTGAAATCGAGGATGAAGAAGAGGACGAGGAATAAGATAAACCGCTATAAAGAACTTAAAAGGCGCTCCGGCAACGGAGCGCTTTTCCTTATTTAGAGGATAGGGGCGTGAACAAATGAGGCATAATAGATTAAAGGGTGCTTTAACCGCATTGCTTTTGTGTGCGGTTGTTGCTTTTGCGTGATTTATATGCAGATGCGTTAAATGAAATGTTCCTTCATTTTAATGAAAGCAAGATCTCTGAAAATTTCAACGAAAGCCTTGATTTGAACGCAGACGGATATATTAATATTCGAGATTACACATTGTTATATTATACAGGCAAGGCAATAAAATAGAAAAAGCACCAGGGAGCCGTGAATTGCTCCTTGGTGTTTTTTTGCGCCTTATTCAAGTGCGTCCCTTGCTGCATCGCCAACATCGGAAACGGCGTTTCCTGCTCCGCCAACTGCGTCGCCGACTGCTTCGCCGACATCGGAAGCCGCTTCGCTTGCGTTATTTGCGGCGTTGTCAGCCCCATTTTGTGCCGTGTTATCATATCTGTTTGTTGTAACGGTTGTTGCGTTCGTTGGAGCGGTTGTTGTTGATGTTGTTGTTGAATCATACTGCTTGTTATTGGCACAGCCTGTAAATGCCGAAACGGCAACCACGGCTGCAACGATTAATATTAATGCTTTCTTTTTCATAATATCGCCTTTCCTTTTGTTTTTTATAGTATTTGCAAAATAACGGGTTTTATTATTATTTTGTTAAAATTCCGTTATCGGAGTAAAGAAGCAGCAGAATATCTTCATCCACGCCCGTTTGTGCGTTTTTATAAATCAGAACCTCCTGCGAGCTGCTCTTGCTTTTGCAGTGATATTCAATGCAGTAAACCTCTGTGCCGTTATCCTTTGGAATAAGGCATTTTTTAGTTGAAATTATTTCAACATTCGGATTTAACTGCACGCTTCCTCCGTCCTGTGAAAAATCAGCACTCTGCCTGCTCTTGCGGTTCATAATATATCCTGTTGCCTCAACGGAATATATTTCTCCGTTTGAAAGCGAAACGCCAACCTTGATTAAATCGGGATAATAAATAACGCCGTTTTCACTGTAAGCAAAATTAATTACGCAAACATTGCTTTGAACTGAATAATAGCTTTCCTCCATATTTTTATATCCTATTTTGTTTAAAAATTCCCGAGCAATATTAACGGCGTTTTCCTCGGTAACAGACGATTGAGAAGCGTTTGAATCGTTCATAATATATGAAATATATCCGCCGTTTTTAGTTACGGCAACGGTGTAGAGCTTATAAGAGAAAACATAAGCCGGAATTTTTCCGTTTTCCTCTGTTTTATAAACAACTCCCTGCTCGCTGACTCCGAGAATATCTGCAACAATTTTTCTGCATTCCTCTTTTGATTTTTCGCTTGAATTTTTCAAAAGCTCCGATTCCCTGTTTATAACCGCATCTGCGTATGGGCCGTCATAAAGCAGGGTGGGGTAGTCGGAAAAGGTTTCCTCGGCAGATTTAAAATCAACAGAAATAGAGGAGTATTTCATCGCTCCGCCGTCTGCCGAAACAACCTCGTTTTCAGTTATCATTCCGCCTGCATTGCATCTGCTAACCATATCCTCGGTAAAATCGGAATATTTTTTTGCGTAGCCCAAAAGCTGAGATATTCCCTCATAGTCTTCGGCTGTAAGCTCCTCCTTTTGAGATATACTGCGTGCATAATCTCCTGCCTGGCTTAAAAACTTATATATTCCGCTCAAATTCATTTGCTCAATCGGAAGTGAGGAAAGCGCACCCTTTGCCGTTGTGCATTCCGAATATATATCGCTCGAAACGGAGGAAAGCATATTTCCGGAGCTTGCATACTGCACCTTTGTTAAATTTGTTTCAATTGAATCAAGACATTCGGAAAGCTCTGTTAAATTCCTTTGATAAGAGGCTTCAAGCTTTGTCTTATAGCTTCTGCTTTGCACACCGCCGATAATTGCAAATGCGGCCAAAGCTGCAACAAGGCAGATTGAAAAGGAGCAGAGACGCACAATGTTTCTTTTTTTCATAAATATTCACATAGCCTTTCCAACCGCAGATAATCTATGCCGAAAGCTCCCCGTGCGGTTTGTCGGGGCGGCATTGTTGTTTCGGCGTGCGTGCCGATGCTTGAAAAAATATGCTTCAAACTGATTTTGCCCTGTTTTTACGAAAACATACAAAAAAAGTCTTTTATTAAATGTATTTATTTGTTATAATAAACTGAATTTATATTCATAATTTTAATGTGTGAAAATGCGGAGCTAAAACAATGACACTTGAAAACGGTAAAAAAAGAATAGTAGTTAAGGTTGGAACATCAACCTTAACGCATAAAACGGGAAAAACCAATATAGCCGTTATTGCAAAGCTTGCCTCCGTGCTTTCCGATTTGAAAAATGAGGGACATCAAATTATCCTTGTTTCATCGGGTGCAATCGGAATAGGTATGAGCAGATTGCGAATTAACGAAAGGCCGAGGGAAACAAAATGCCTTCAAGCTGCGGCGGCTGTCGGCCAATGTGAGCTTATGTTTTTATATGATAAGCTCTTTTCGGAATATGATGTTGTTGTGAGTCAGCTGCTTTTCACATCAGACGCACTCAAAAAGCCCGAAAGCAAAATGCATCTTATTGACACCTTTAATCAGCTTCTTGATTATGATTGCCTGCCGATTGTTAACGAAAACGATTCTGTTTCGGTTGAAGAGCTTTTAAACGGAGATAACGATTGCCTTTCCGCAACCGTTGCCGCTCTTACCGATTCGGATTTGCTCATTCTTTTAACAGACACAGACGGACTTTATGACAGCAACCCCTCCGAAAATAAGGACGCCAAGCTTATTTCAAGGGTTGAGAGGATAGATGATAATATAAAAGCAATTGCAGGCGGTGCAGGTAAAAAGGGCACAGGCGGCTTCATAACAAAAATAAAAGCGGCTGAAATTGCCGTTAATGCAGGCATACCTGTTGTTATAACAAACGGTTCAAGACCAACCGATATATATCATATTTTAAGAAATCAGCAAACAGGAACATATTTTGAGGCGGTAAAAAATGATTAGATTAGGCAATAATGCTTTAAAGGCAAAGGATTTTCTTTCAACCGTAACAACACGGCAGAAGAATATTGCACTTGCAGAGATTGCAAGGGGATTGAGAGAAAACTGCGAAACAATTATTCAGGAAAATAAAATTGATATTGAAAATGCAAAAAAAGACGGCTTGCCCGACGCACTTGTTGACAGGCTTATGCTCAACGAGAGCAGAATAAATGCGATTGCAGATTCAGTTGAGCAGGTTGCCGAGCTTCCCGATCCGTGCGGAGAAATTTTGAGCGAATATATAAAGGATAACGGACTTAAAATAACAAAGGTTTCCGTTCCGATAGGCGTTATCGGAATTATATATGAGGCACGCCCGAATGTTACGGCAGACGCCGCCGTGCTTTGCCTTAAAAGCTCAAATGCGGTTATTTTGAGAGGCGGAAAGGAAGCCATTAATTCAAATATGGCTATCGCCGGGGTTATGAGAGCGGCGTTGAAAAGCTGCGGCTTTGACGAAAACTGTATTCAGCTTGTAACAGACACTTCAAGAGAGTCTGCAAACGAAATGATGAGGATGAAGGGTTATCTTGATTGCCTTATTCCTCGCGGCGGAAAGGGGCTCATAAGAAGCGTTGTTGAAAATTCAACCGTTCCCGTAATTGAAACCGGCTCCGGCAACTGCCACATTTTTGTTGACGAAAGCGCCGATATTGATATGGCGGCAAGAATTATTTTTAATGCAAAAACGCAGCGTGTCGGAGTTTGCAATGCGTGCGAAAGCCTTGTTATCCATTCGGGTATAATAGATAAGGCGCTCCCCGCAATCAAGGCGCTTCTTGACGCTGAAAATGTTGAAATCAGGGGCGATGAGCGTGCAATGCTTGCCGCACAGGGTATTCTGCCTGCAAGTGAAGAGGATTTTGCAGAGGAATATCTTGATTATATTATCAGCGTTAAATCCGTGGATAATCTTGATGAAGCCATAAATCATATAAACCGTTATTCAACGAAGCACAGCGAAGCAATCATAACCGAAAATGAAGAAAATGCACGGCAGTTTCTTGCACGGATTGATTCTGCTGCGGTTTATGTTAATGCATCAACAAGGTTTACCGACGGCGGCGAGTTCGGCCTCGGCGCAGAAATAGGAATTTCAACTCAAAAGCTTCACGCAAGAGGACCTATGGGCTTGCGCGAGCTGACAACAACAAAGTATTTGATTTACGGAAACGGTCAGGTTAGATAGGATTTTTTAAATGGATAAGTATAAAAAGCTTGCCTCAAACACAATAATTTTCGCAATAGGCACCTTTTCCTCAAAGCTGCTAACGCTTGTTTTAACATTTTTCTATACTCGCGTTATGGCAACGGGAGATTTCGGCGGCGCAACGCTGATTCAAAATGCGGTTAACATTCTTGTTCCGATTGTAACTCTTGCCGTAAACTCTGCGGCTTTACGCTTTGCGCTTGATAAAAACAGTAATAAAAAGCAGGTGTTCACAACCGGCGTTGCAACAACGCTTATCGGCTTTCTTGCCTTCTGCCTTTTTGCTCCCGTAGTTGTTAATATTAATATAAACGATTTTAATATGGGCCAATATGCCATATTGCTTTATTTAATGCTTCTCGGCTCTTCCCTGCGCCATCTTTGCCAGCAGTTTGTTAGGGGCTCGGGCTTTGTTAAGCTTTATGCGATAGACGGCGTTATAGCAACTGCAACCTCGGCAGGCTTTACATTCCTTTATCTCGGTGCATTCCATTGGGGAATATACGGATATATTCTTGCAATTTTTACAAGTGATATGCTATCCGTTGTGTTTATGTTTGTATGCGCAAGGCTTTGGAGATACCTTGATTTAAGGCACGGGCTGAAAAGGAACACGGTTGTTCCTATGCTCAAATACTGTATTCCGCTCATACCAACCATTGTGCTTTGGTGGATTATTAATGTTTCCGATCAATATATGGTAACCTATTTTAACGGTGTTTCGCTCAGCGGAATATACACCTCGGCATATAAAATTCCGAATTTAGTTATAATTTTCTCTTCTATATTCATAGATGCTTGGCAGCTGTCGGCAGTTGATGAATACGATAATAAAGGCAAATCGGAATTTTTCACACGAGTTTTCAGGGTTTACAGCGGCGCGCTTATTTCAGTCGGCGCATTGCTTATTGCAGGTTCAAGGATAATAACGGATTTATATCTCGGCAAGGATTATTACGATTCGTGGCATTATGTTCCAATACTCGTTATTGCAACAACCTTTTCCTGCCTTGTTAATTTCTATGCCTCCGTTTATATGGCAGAGAAAAAAAGTATGCTTTCAATGATAACTGCGGCAAGCGGAGCCGTTGTTAATATAGTTTTAAATCTTGTTTTAATACCAAAGTATGCCGCATACGGTGCGGCAATAGCAACTGCCGTTTCGTTTGTAACGGTATTCGTTTTAAGAATTGTAAACACGAAAAAATATGTTAATATCAAAATTGATGCTAAAAGCTTTCTGCCGTCTGTTTTGCTTATGCTTGCAGGCTGCGTTGTTATGCTTTCGGAAATTGGCGGTCAGTGGGTAAGCTTCGGTGTAACGCTTGCATTTTCCGCACTCGTAGTTATCATCAATTTCAAATCGGTTAAGGATATAATCACCCTTTTGCTCGGAAAATTCATTAAAAAAAGGGGCAACGAATAATATTACTATTGAATATTGGTATTTTTTAGTGTATAATTAACAAACAGGTAATAAAATTTACTTTATTTTCAAATAATTTTTGGAGGAATTGTATATGAAATCAACCATTTCCGTTGCTCAGGCAAAGAAAATGATAGATGATAAATTAAGCCACTTTTTCGGCGTAAGTCCCGAAACGGCTTCAATTGAGCAGTATTATAAGGCTGTTTCAATGATTGTGCGTGATGAGCTTCAAGCGGCAAGCAGTGATTTTCGCCACATCGCAAAGGGACAGGATTCCAAAACGGTTTATTATTTGTGTATGGAATTTCTTATGGGCCGTTCACTTAAAAATAATCTTTATAATCTTGGCTTAACAGAGGTTTTCAACGAAGCGCTTAAAGGCTTTGATGTCAGCATTGAAAAGCTTTATGAGCAGGAGCCCGATGCCGGTCTCGGAAACGGCGGTCTTGGCAGACTTGCCGCATGCTATCTTGACGGCCTTGCAACAAACGGCTTTCAGTCGATGGGCTATTCAATCAGATACGAAGCAGGCATCTTCAAGCAAAAGCTTGTTGACGGCTGGCAAACAGAGCTTCCCGATTTCTGGCTTCCCGGCGGAGATGTTTGGCTTGTTCCGAGAGAGGAAAGAGCAGTTGAGGTTAAGTTTGAAGGCTGGGTTGACGATAGTTGGGACGGAGATTATCATCATGTTGAGCAGCGTGATTGCAACAGTGTAACAGCTATTCCTTATGATATGTATGTTTCCGGTGCAGGCAAGGGTGTTTCAAGGCTTCGCCTTTGGGCTTCCCGCAAGCCCGAGCTTGATATGAGCCTCTTTAACCAAGGCTCGTTTATCAAGGCTATGGAGCAGTCTGCTATGGCAGAGGCAATTTCAAAGGTTCTTTATCCTGCTGATAATTCTCCTGAGGGTAAATCCCTTCGCTTGCGTCAGCAGTATTTCCTTGTTTCTGCTTCAATTCAGGATATTATTCAGCGCCATTTAACTAAATACGGCACACTTGATAATCTTCCCGAAAAGGTTGCAATTCATATTAATGATACTCATCCAACCATGGCAATCCCCGAGCTTATGAGAATAATGCTTGATGAATGCGGCTATGGATGGGATGATGCTTGGAGCATTGTTACAAAAACAGTTGCTTACACAAACCATACCGTTATGAAGGAGGCGCTTGAATGCTGGAGCGAGGAGCTTTACAGCAGACTTCTTCCTCGTATTTACCAAATCACAAAGGAAATTGATAACCGTTTCCGTGCTTATGTTTGGGGAGTAACCCATGATGCCGATAAGGTTGAAAGAATGGCAATCGTTTCGGGCGGAGTAGTTCGCATGGCAAATCTTTGTGTTGCAGGCTCACACAGTGTAAACGGTGTTTCTGCGCTTCATTCGGAAATTCTTAAAGAAACTGTTTTTAACGATTTTTATACAATCACTCCCGATAAATTCACTAATGTAACAAACGGTATTGCATTCAGAAGATGGCTTTGTCAGGCTAACCCTGCGTTAACAAAATATATTACAGAGCTTATCGGCGATGGCTTTATCACAAAGAGTGATGAGCTTATTAAGCTCCGTGATTTCAAGGATGATAAGCAGGTGCTTGCCGATTTAGCTGAAATCAAGCGTCAAAATAAGGTTCGCTTTGCAGAGCTTGTTAAGAAAAGAAACGGCGTTGAAATTAATCCCGATTCAATTTTTGATGTTCAGGTTAAAAGACTTCATGAGTATAAGCGCCAAAGCCTTAATATTCTTAATATAATTGCAGAATATCAAATGATTAAGGCAAACCCAAGCGTTGATTTTGAGCCCAGAACATATATCTTTGCTTCAAAGGCAGCTCCCGGCTATTATATGGCGAAGAAAACCATTGAGCTTATAGACGCACTTTCAAAGCTTATTAATAACGATCCCGATGTAAACGGAAAAATCAAGGTTGTGTTTATGGAGGATTATAATGTAAGTCTTGCAGAGGTTCTTATGCCTGCCGCTGATATTTCCGAGCAGATTTCTCTTGCCGGAACAGAGGCATCGGGCACGGGAAATATGAAGCTTATGCTTAACGGAGCAATAACCCTCGGCACACTTGACGGCGCAAATGTTGAAATTGCGCAGGCTGTTGGCAATGATAATATTATCATATTCGGTATGAAAACTCCCGAGGTTCAGCAGCTTCAAAGAGACGGCTATTATCCGATGAATTATATTAATAATAATCCTGCTCTCAAGGGTGTTATTGATTTTCTTAATATGGGCGTTAACGGTAAATCCTTTGGCGAGATAACATCAAGCCTTATGAATGTTGATCCGTATATGGCACTTGCCGATTTTGCGGATTATCAAAAGGCACAGGCATTTTCCGCTGAGGTTTACAGGGATAAAGAGCGCTTTGCAAGAATGTCGCTTATGAATATAAGCGGCGCAGGTGTGTTCAGTGCAGACCGTTCGATTATGGATTATGCAAACAATATTTGGCACACAAAGCCGGTTCAGTTTCCCGAGGAAGCAAAAAAGCCGGTAAATGCAGAGGGTGCTTCCGTAAAAAAAGCGCAGAAAAAAACTGCTTCAAAAAAGAAAACGGCTAAAAAATAATAAATAAAATGAAAGACGGCAAGGGCATAAAAATTAAAATGTCCTTGCCTGTGTAATATTTTATGCAGATATTCAATTCACGAAAAAAAGAATATAAATCGCAGATAAGCGCAATTGCCGTTGATGAAAGGGTTAAATTCAGGCTTATCGTTCCAAGGTGTATTAAATGCTCTTGTGCCAAGCTTGCCGTTTTTAAGGACGGTGAAAGCACTGTTTATTATAATATGTTTTGGGCGGGAATGTGCGGAGAAAGCCACGAGTTTTGGGAAATTCATTTTTCTGCAACAACCGCCGGTCTTTATTTTTATCATTTTGAGCTTGAAACGCCTTGGGGAAATTCGCTCGTTAAAAATGTCGGCAACGGCGAGGGCGAGTTGAATGCAGAGGGAACGGAATTTCAGCAAACCGTTTATGAAAAGGATTTCAAAACTCCCGATTTTCTTAAAGGCGGTTTGATATATCAGATTTTTCCCGATAGGTTTTATAACAGTAAAACCCCTAAGAAAAATGTTCCCGAGGACCGTGTTATGCGCAAATGGGGTGAGGAGCCCTATTGGCATGAAAGCCAAATGAACGGCGTTTGGAACAATGATTATTTTGGCGGAGATTTAAAGGGTGTTGAGGAAAAGCTTGAATATCTTTCGAGCCTCGGCGTTTCCTGCATTTATCTTAATCCGATTTTTGAAGCCCATTCAAACCACAGATATGATACTGCCGATTATGAAAAAATCGATTCGTTGCTCGGCGATGAAAATGATTTGAAAAGCCTTTGCGAAAAGGCGCACGGGCTCGGCATCTCTGTTATATTAGACGGCGTTTTCAGCCACACCGGCTGCGATTCAAAATATTTTAATATGTATAAGCGTTATAACACCGTTGGAGCGTATAACAGTAAAAGCAGTCCTTATTTCAGCTGGTATAAGTTCACCGATTATCCAAACGGATATAAAAGCTGGTGGGGGATTAAGCTTCTTCCCGAGGTGTCAGAGGAGGATGAGGACTATCGCGAATATATTTGCGGTAAAAACGGTATTTTGCGAAGGTGGCTTCGCCTCGGTATAAGCGGCTGGCGGCTTGATGTTGCAGATGAGCTTCCCGATGTTTTTCTTGATGATTTGCGCAATGCAGTTAAGGAGGAAAACGAAAACGCAGTTATTATCGGCGAGGTTTGGGAGGATGCAACAAATAAATTCGCTTACGGCGAAAGAAGAAGGTATCTTCTCGGAGGTCAGCTTGATTCCGTTATGAATTATCCGTTTGCAGACGCAATTTTGAATTATGTTAAATTCGGCAATGCACAGGCATTTATGTCCGCAATTATGAGCATTATTGAAAATTATCCGCCATGCGTTGTCAATGTTCTTATGAACCATATCGGCACTCACGACACGGAGCGTGCAATAACCCGTCTTGCAGGCGAAAGCGCACAGGGCAAGGATCGCTCGTGGCAGCACAGTCATAATCAGCTTTCCGATTATGATTATTTGAAAGGCGTTTCAATGATGAAGCTTGCAAGCCTCATTCAATATACCCTTCCCGGCGTTCCGTCGCTATATTACGGCGACGAAGCAGGTATGCAGGGAATGAAGGATCCGTTTAACCGTGCGTGCTTCCCGTGGGATAATATAAATAAAGAGCTTTATAGATGGTATAAGCGCCTCGGCGAAATAAGAAGGGGCTGCAAGGCGTTTAGGGAGGGCTCGTTCGAGCCGCTTTATGCCGCAGACAGCGTAGTTGCTTATGTCAGAAGAAGCAATGAAAACAGTGTTTTAACTGCCGTAAACAATTCCGAGCAGGAGATTTATATACCCGTTGGCGAGGAATGGGATAATTCATATAGCTTCTTTGAGTTCTCCTCAAAAAACGGCATATTAACCCTCCCGCCGTATCAGTTCGCCCTGCTTTCAAAATAATATTAAAATAAAAAAACGACTGATTCCGCAATGGATTCAGTCGTTTTTGATATTTGTGTTGCATTAATGCTCGTCGGAGAGGACTGCGTGGGCACATTTGATTCCGTCAACGGCGGCTGAAACAATTCCGCCGGCATATCCCGCACCCTCTCCGCAGGGATAAACTCCGCTGATGTTGCATTGGCAGAATTCATCACGCAAAATACGAACGGAGCTTGAGCTTCTTGTTTCCGGAGCGGTTAAAACCGCATCATACATATTAAAGCCGTTGAGCTTTTTATCCATCTCAACTATTGCCGATTTCATCGTCTGCGAAACCTTATCAGGCAGGCACGCATCTAAATTTGTTAAGGTAACTCCCGTTGGGCAGGTTGGATTAACACTGCCGAGTGCCGTGCTTGCCTGTCCTTTCAGAAAATCGCCCACAAGCTGAGCAGGTGCCGTGTAATCCGCTCCTGCAAGCTCAAATGCCTTGTGCTCTATTTCACGCTGATAGTATATTCCTGCAAGCGGATGCTCGCTCGGAAAATCCTTTGGTTCTATGCCAACGAGCAGAGCACTGTTTGCGTTTTCTCCGTCTCGTGCAAGACTGCTCATTCCGTTAACTATAACGCCCTCTTTTTCACTTGCGGCGGCAACAACCGTTCCGCCCGGACACATACAAAAGGTGTATGCTCCTCTTTCGTGTAAGCCGTGGCAGGAAAGCTTATAATCTGCCGCACCGAGCTTTTCGTTGCCTGCAAATTTTCCGTATTGCGCCTTGTTAATTAGGCTTTGCGGATGCTCAATTCTTGCGCCGACGGAGAATGGCTTTTGTATAATTTCAACGCCTAAATTATAAAGCATTTCAACCGTGTCTCTTGCGCTGTGCCCAATTGCCATTATAACGCAATCCGCTTCCTCGTCTATTAGCTCTCCGTTATGAGAATATGTTATTCCCTGAACGAATTTGTTGTAAACAATCAGTTTTTCAAGCTTACATTCAAGGCGCACCTCTCCGCCCAGGGCTTCAATCTTTTTGCGTATGCGTTTAACAACAACAGCAAGCCTGTCTGTTCCTATATGAGGCTTCGAGGAATAAAGAATTTCCTCGGGCGCGCCTGCCTCGTAAAGCTCGTTTAGCACCTTTCTGATGAATGGGCTTTTTATTCCCGTTGTCAGCTTTCCGTCGGAAAATGTGCCTGCGCCGCCTTCGCCGAACTGAACATTTGATTCCTCGTTCAATTTGCGCTTTGTCCAAAATTCATTAACATCCTTTTGTCTTTCGTCAATGCCTTTTCCCCGTTCAAGTATAATCGGGCGCAATCCTGCCTCGGCAAGAATTATACCTGCAAGCATTCCCGCAGGACCGAAGCCGACTATAACGGGCCTGTATTTTGAAATGCGTTTGTTTTCCGGCAGCTCATAAATATAAGGCTTAACAAGAGTGATTTTCCCCGTTTTGCATTTTGCAACAATCTGCTCCTCGTCAAGCAGTATTTCAACATCAACCGAATAGGAGAAATGAATATCGTCCTTTTTTCTTGCGTCAACGCTTTTTTTATAAATTGTAAGCGATTTGATATATTTTTGATTTATGTGAAGCGCCTTTGCCGCTTTCCTTTTAAGCTCGCCTTCCTCCTCGTTGAGAGAAAGCCTTATTTCGTTAATTCTTATCATTTTTATATTCTTCCGTAATCGTATTTGCAGCGGCTATTCCCGAATGAAATGCAAAGTCAAGATTGAAGCCTCCGCATTCAAACTGTTTGTCAAGAATTTCTCCGCATATATAAAGACCTTTAACCTTTTTGGATTTAAAGCCGTTAACCTCATCAAGAGGTATTCCGCCCGAGGCTATCTGTGCAAAATCAAAGCCCTTTGTTCCTGTTATTATGAGCCGCCAGCCCTTTGCAATTGCAGACGCCTTTTTTAAATCTCCGTCTGACTGCTTTATTATAATATCGGAAAGCTTTGTTCCGAGTATTCCCTTTAAATCTCCAAACCGTTCAAGATAGGATAAGATTTCCTCGTTGCTCATTTCGGGTATAAGGTCAATAACAGCCGTGCAACGAGCCGATTTCTTTTTTGAAAGCGCCTTCGAAAACACACACGATAGATTCATAACGGCTATGCCCGAAAGGCCGTAATCCGTAAATAGCACCTCGCCGTATTCGCTTTTTACTATTTCACCGTCTATCTCGGCTGAAACAAGGCATTTTGTTCTTGTGCCTTTAATCATCCTCGGATATTTGCTTGAAGAGATAAGCTGAACAAGAGCGGGGTAAACGGGTGTAACGCTGTGTCCCAAGCTCTTCAAAATTTCATATCCGCTGCCGTTTGAGCCTAAATTGCTTTGCGCACAGCCTCCCGTGCAAACGATAACTCTGTTTGCCTTGAATAATCCCTTGCTTGTGTAAACATTAAGGTGTTTATCTATTCTTTCCGCTGTGCATTGAGTTATTATTTTTATTCCGAGCTTATCACATTCGCGAAGCAAAACAGAGGCAACTGTTTCCGCTTTAAGAGAATATGGATAAACTCTTTCCTCTTCCTCACGAAGCATTAAGCCCAATGAGGCAAAAAACTGCGAAACCTCTTTATAGCTTTTTGCCTTCGTGTTTGTTAGGTTGCATCTTCCGTTGCCTGTTGCAAGAAGCTTTTTGCACGGAGCGTCAAGCCTTTCAATAACGGTAACATCAGCACCCTCAATATTCCTTTTTAACTGAATTGCAGCGGCAAGTCCAGAGGCGGACGCACCTATGATAATTGCGGTCATAATAACTCCAAAGCACTATATATATGATTTGTTTTTTATATAATATAATAAAATAGAAATAAATGCAAATTTTTTTTGAAATGCACTTGACGGATTGAAGCGGATGTGGTATATTATCCATACCTCTAAAAGGGGGTAAATTTTTTTTGCCCTTTTTTTATAAGAGCTAATGCTCGTGAGGGAGATTTAAAATATCGAAAGAAAAACGGAGGTGCCGAAATGAGAGTTAAAGTTACTTTAGCTTGCACTGAATGCAAACAACGCAATTACAACACAATGAAAAACAAGAAGAATACTCCGGACAGGCTTGAAATGAATAAGCACTGCCCATTCTGCAAAAAGCATACTCTTCACAGAGAAACGAAATAACGGAGGATAGAGATGGCTGAAAAAAAGACTTCAAGCGCCGAAGAGCAGAAAAAGTCTGCCAAGGCTCCTAAGAAAAAGTCCCCAAAGAAAAATCCGTTTAAATCAGCTGCAAAATTCTTTAAAGGCGTAAACACAGAACGCAAAAAGGTTGTTTGGCCAACTGCGAAGGAAACGATTAAAAACACAGTTATCGTTCTTATTGTTGTTATTATTGTCGGCGTAGCAATTTACGGTGTTGATACTCTTCTTTCACTCGGTATGAAAGGTATTAAAAGCCTTAAAGAAACAACAACTGTCAGCCAAACCGTAGAAGATACAACTGAAAGCGCTCTTGAAGAAGCAACTTCGCAAGAAGCAGATCAAACAGCAGAGTAAGCTGTAAATCTATTTACGGAGGCTCTTTTAATGGATGAAGCAAAATGGTATGTTGCCCACACCTTTTCGGGCTACGAAAATAAGGTTGCAAGCAACATTCAAACCGTTGTTGAAAACAGAAATCTTCATGATTTAATTCAAGAGGTTTCCGTTCCGACTGAAACGGTTGTTGAAATAAAGGATGACGGAACAAAAAAGGAAGTAGAAAGAAAAATATTTCCCGGTTATGTTCTTGTTAAAATGGTTATGAACGACGATACATGGTATGTTGTTCGCAACATAAGAGGCTGCACGGGCTTCGTTGGCCCCGAAAGCAAGCCTGTTGCTCTCACAGAGGAAGAGGTTAAAAAGCTCGGTGTTGACAAGGTCAGCGTTGAGGTTTCCTATCAGGCGGGCGATCTTGTTAATGTTATTGACGGACCGCTTGACGGCTTCTCGGGAACTGTTGAAAGCGTTGATGTTAACAACAACAGCGTTCAGGTAACCATTTCAATGTTCGGCCGTGAAACATCGGTTGAATTCGAGCTCGATCAGCTTGAAAAAGCAGAAAATTAATTTTTGGTAATTCGCAGTATATCTGCTTATTATGCACCTTACGGTGCGTGGGAGGGGATTGCTTCCCCGCCAAACCACAATTTTTAGGAGGAAATAATTATGGCTCAAAAGGTAGTAGGTTTAATTAAACTTCAAATCCCTGCAGGCAAAGCAACTCCGGCACCGCCGGTAGGACCTGCACTCGGTCAGCATGGTGTAAACATCATGGCATTCACAAAGGAATTCAATGAAAGAACCAAGAATGACGCAGGACTTATCATTCCTGTTGTTATTACGGTTTTTGAAGACCGTTCATTCACATTCGTAACAAAAACTCCGCCTGCGGCAGTTCTTATTAAAAAGGCTTGCGGAATCGACAAGGCTTCCGGCGTTCCTAATAAGAATAAGGTTGCAACAATCACAAAGGCTCAGGTTCAGCAGATTGCAGAAACCAAAATGCCCGATCTCAACGCAGCTTCTCTTGAAGCGGCAATGAGCATGATTGCAGGAACCGCACGCAGTATGGGTATCGTTGTAGAGGACTGATTCCCGTGTGGGAGGAAAAATCCGATTAACCACTGGAGGTATTTATTATGAAACACGGAAAGAAATATACAGACGGCGCAAAGCTTGTTGACCGTTCAAAATTATATGAAAGTGCACAAGCACTTGAACTTGCAGTTAAAACTGCAAATGCAAAGTTCGATGAAACAATCGAGGTTCATATCCGTTTAGGCGTTGACTCCCGCCATGCCGATCAACAGGTTCGCGGTGCAGTTGTTCTTCCAAACGGAACAGGTAAGGATGTAAGAGTTGCCGTTTTTGCAAAGGGCGATCTTGCAAAGGCTGCTGAGGAAGCAGGCGCAGATGTTGTTGGCGATGCAGACCTTGTAACTAAAATTCAGGGTGGCTGGATGGATTTTGATGTTGCCATCGCAAGCCCTGATATGATGGGATTCGTTGGTCGTTTAGGTAAGGTTCTTGGTCCTCGCGGACTTATGCCTTCTCCGAAAGCAGGCACAGTAACAATGGATGTTGCAAAGGCTGTAACAGAAGCAAAGGCAGGTAAGATTGAATATCGTCTTGATAAGGCTAATATCATTCACTGCCCAATCGGTAAGGCTTCATTCGGAACAGATAAGCTTCTTGAAAACTTCAACGCTCTTCTTGATGCAGTTATTAAGGCAAAGCCTGCCGCTGCAAAGGGTCAGTATATCAAATCCTGCGCAGTAGCGTCAACTATGGGCCCCGGCATTCGCATCAATCCTAACAAGGTTGGTTCGGCTGCCGTTGCAGAATAATTTATTAAGGTATTGACAAGGCTTTTGTCTTGTGGTAAAATACATTCGCTGTTCAGCCAAAGACAGTAGGTGCCGTATGGCGTAAGATAGAAATATCGCCTGCCGAGGAATGAGCATTTTAAGCATATATAAATTGTTTTATATATAGTTATAAAAATGTGTGTGCATTCCAAGGCTTTTTGGAATGCACTTTTTATTTTTGGAAAACAGCCATAAAGCCCTTTGAGCTTCAAAGGCAAATAATTATGGAGGTAAGATTATGCCAAGCACAGTAGTTCTTGAAAAGAAACAGGCTCAGGTTGCTGCCCTTGCAGAAAGAATTAAGGGCTCAATCGCAGGCGTTGTTGTTGACTACAAGGGTATCAATGTTGAAGATGATACAAAGCTTCGTAAAGAGCTCCGTGAAGCAGGTGTTGAATACACCGTTATTAAGAACTCAATTCTTAAAAGAGCAGCAGACGAAGCAGGTCTTTCAGGTCTTGATGATGTTCTTGAAGGCACAACTGCTATCGCAACCTGTGCAGACGATTATGTTGCTTCTGCCCGCATTCTTCAAAAATATGCAGACGGCCATGATAATTTCAGTGTAAAATCAGGCTATCTCGACGGCGAAGTAATCAGCGTTGAAAAGATTGCATCACTTGCAAAGCTTCCGTCAAGAGAAGTTCTTCTTGCAACTGTTTGCAGCGTATTCAACGCACCTATCGCAGCATTTGCCCGTGCAGTTCAGGCAATTGTTGACAAAGGCGGTGTTGAGGCTTGTGAGCCAACAGAGGCTCCGGCTGAGGAAGCACCCGCTCAAACAGCAGAGGCTCCTGCTGAGGAAGCAGCTGCAACAGAATAATTAAAAAAATTAACTAAAAAATTTTACGGAGGAAATCAAAATGGCATCAGAGAATGTAACAAAAATTGTTGAAGAGCTTAAAGCTCTCACAGTTCTTGAGCTTTCAGAGCTCGTATCAGCAGTAGAAGAAGAATTCGGCGTAAGCGCAGCAGCAGCAGTTGCAGTTGCAGCACCGGCAGAAGGCGGCGCAGCAGCAGCTGAAGAGAAAACAGAGTTTGATGTTGTTCTTAAAGATGTTGGTCCTAACAAGATTCAGGTTGTTAAGGCTGTTAAGGAAGCAACAGGTCTTGGTCTTAAAGAGGCTAAGGAGCTTGTTGACGGTGCTCCTTCAACTCTTAAAGAAGCAGTTCCAACAGCAGACGCTGAGGCTCTTAAAGCTAAAATTGAGGAAACAGGCGCAACTGTTGAGCTCAAATAATTCTATTTCCATAATTAAAATCAGCATCCGCAAAAGCGGATGCTTTTTTTGTATAAAAAGCCGTTATTGACAAAGGAATAGCTAAATTTTATAATGTAATTAATAATTCTTTTATGAGAGATTTTGTTATGCGTATTTTAAATGTAATTCCCGACATAGGAATATCAAACGGCGTTATGAGCGTTGTTTTGAATTATGCAAAGGCTATGCCCGAAAATATTGTTTTTGATGTTTTGTATTTTCAGGATAAGGAAAAAACACGCATTGGCGACATAGAAGCGCTCGGAGGCAGGGCATTCAAAATTCCTTTTCCAAGCGTGAAGGCTCTTTTTAAAAATAAAGAGCTTGAGAATATTTTAAAGAATCACGGCGGCGAATGGAGCGCAGTTCATATTCATTGTCCTCATTTTACCGCTTTTATTGCTCCGCTTGCGAGAAAATACGGCATAAATAAAATCTGCACTCATTGCCACACCACCTGTTATTCTCTCACACCCGAAAACGAAAAAAGGAATAAACTGCTTTTTAATCTCGGAAAAGGCTTTGCCGATAAATATTTCGCTTGCAGTAAGGACTCGGGCAGATTGTGGTATAAAAAAAGTAATTTTACCGTTTTGAATAATGCTGTTGATTGCAGAAGGTTTGCATTTGACAAAGCAAAAAGGAAAAAGGCGCAGGAGCTTTTGCAAACGAAGGATTGCTTTGTTGTTGGCCATATAGGAAGAACGGATATTGCGCAAAAGAACCACCCGTTTTTAATAGATGTTTTTGCACAGATTAATAAAAGAAAGAATAATGCGGTGCTTTTGCTGATTGGAGCAGAGAAAACCGAAGAGCTTTCGAAGAAAATTGTGGATTTAGGAATTGAAAAAAGCGTTCGTTTTTTGGGACTGCGGGACGATATTGACCTCGTTTTGCAGGCGGTTGATTTGTTTTTGTTTCCGTCAACAAATGAGGGACTTCCCGTTTCCGTTATAGAAGCGCAGGCGGCGAGCTTGCCTGTTCTTATATCTGATTCGATAACCGATGAGGTTGCTGTAACCGATAATGTTTGTGCATTATCTCTCAATCTTTCCGATTCAAAATGGGCAGAAAAAGCGATTGAGATTTCGAATAGTGAAAGAAAAGATACTTATGATATTATGAAAGCAAACGGCTGGGATATTTTTGACAGCGCAAAAAGGCTTGCGGATTATTACTCCGCTTAAAAGGAGAATATTATGCCATTATTCAGTATTATCGTTCCCGTTTATAATGTTGAGGAATATTTGGAGGAATGCGTTGAAAGCGTTCTTAATCAATCCTTTGATGATTTCGAGCTTATTCTTGTTGACGACGGCTCAACAGATTGCTCCTTTGAGCTTTGCAAAAAATTTGAAGCCGATAATAATTGCGTTAAGTCGTTTCGTCAAAGCAATTTGGGAGCGTCGTGCGCAAGAAATAACGGGCTTGAATGTGCAACGGGCGAGTATATTCTCTTTTTAGACAGTGATGATTTTTATAACGATAAAGACGCTTTATTGAAGCTGAAAAATAAAATCAACTCAATAGGTGCAGATGCAGTTGTTTTCGGCTGTACCGATTGGAATATGAAAACGAATGAAACCGTTGTTTCAAGAACGGGATATAATCTTGAACTGATAAATGAAAACGATATAAATAAAACTCTTCATTGGCTTCTTTCATCAAAAATGCTCCCCGGAGGGCCAACGATTTTTACCGTAAAAAGAAGCGTTATTGAAGAAAACGGTATAAGATTTAAAACAGGTATTCAGGATGAGGACTATGATTTTGTTTTAAGTGTTTTTTGTGCCTGTAAATCCGTTTGCGCTATTGATAATCCATTTTATACCTATCGAAAGGGCAGAGATAATTCCGTAACAGGCTCCTCAAATATAAAAATGATTGAGGGCATTGCCTACACTCTTGATAAGTGGCTCCCTATAAGTGAAAGCATTGAAAATGAAGAAATCAAAAGGGATGTGCAAAATTATCTTGCTTTTATTTACACAACAGGCTTTGTTGTGAGTGGAAGAATGGATTCAAAAACAAGAAAAAAAGCGCTTTCAATTATGAAAAAATATAAATCTGTTTTGAAGTACGGCTATTGGAGAAAAACCAAAATAACAAGAGCTGCCGTTAATCTGCTTGGAGCGAATTTGTTTTCAAGGCTTTCAAGCGTATATTTCAAATTAACGCATATATAACGGAGAAAAAATGAAAAAGGTTTTAGTTGTTATTCAGCTTTTAAGACGCGGCGGAGTTGAGCTTGCCGCACTCAATTTTGCAAAAGCATTAAGCAAGGAAAAATATGCCGTAACGCTTTTACTTGTTAATCCCGATGAAGCGCAGGATAAAGAGCTTGAGCAGGAGGTTAAGGCTCAGGGCTTTGAAATAGTTAAAATTCCGAGAAATTGCAATTCATATTTGAAAAAATATAAGTTTATATCCGAGCTAATGAGCCGCAATGGCTTTTATGCAGTCCATTCCCATGTGCTTTTTTTCAGCGGAATTGTTATGCTTGCCGCAAAGAAAAACGGCATTAAAAAGCGTCTTTGCCACTCGCATCTCTCAAAGTGGAACAGAAAAGAGGGCGTTGCATTTAAGCTTTATAAGAACGCTATGCGATTTCTTATAAACTTATTTGCAACGGATAGGCTTGCGTGCAGCTATGAAGCAGGCTGCTTTCTTTACGGAAAAGGCAAATATGAAAAAAACGGTGTTTTTATTGCAAATGCAATTGACACCGAAAAATATTCATTCAACGAGGAAGCACGAGGAAGGATAAGAAACGAATTTTCAGTTTCGGATGATGAGGTTCTCGTTGGGCATATAGGAACAATTTATAGAATTAAAAATCAGGTTTTCTTAACCGAGGTGCTTGCAGAGATGCAAAAGCGCAATGCCGATGTTAAGCTTCTTTTGGTAGGCGAAGAGCTTGAAAGAGAAGCCGTTGAGGAAAAGGCAAAATCGCTCGGCGTGGCGGAAAGAATAATTTTTGCAGGTCAAAGAAGCAATATTAATGAAATTTTGCAGGCAATGGATATAATGATTTTTCCGTCGCTTTTTGAGGGATTACCCATATCCCTTATTGAAGCGCAGGCGTCGTCATTGCCGTGCCTTGTATCTAATGCGGTAACGCAGGATGTTAAATTTAATGATAATGTTGAATTTATGTCTTTAAACGAAAGTGCTGAAAAATGGGCAGATAAGGCGTTTGAAATGCTTAATGAAAGCAGAAAAGCGGTTTCAACAGAAAAGCTCAGGGAAAGCTATGATATAAGTGCTTGCGCCAAAAGGCTCGATGAAATTCTGTTGTCTTAAATCAATTTTGCAGTCGGGGTGTTTTTATGAAAATCAGCGTTATAGTTCCGATTTATAAGGTTGAAAAATACCTTGAAAAGTGCATAAAAAGTATCATCAATCAAACCTTTTCCGATTTGGAAATAATCCTTGTTGATGACGGCTCGCCCGATAACTGTCCGCTTATTTGCGATGATTTTGCAGGGCAGGATAGCCGCATAACCGTTATCCATAAGAAAAATTCCGGGCTTGTTTCCGCAAGGAAGGCGGGGCTTGAAATAGCGCAGGGAGAGCTTGTTGCCTTTGTTGATGGCGATGATTGGATAGAGCCCGATATGTATGAAAGGGCAGTAAGTGCCATTGAAAAAACAGGTGCAGATATTGCAATAACGCAGTTTTACTATTCCTATCCCGATAAGGAGGTTAAAAGCGAGTATAAGCTTAATAAGGAATTTTACACCAAAGAGGATATAAAAAATGAAATAATCCCGTCTATGCTCTTTACGGGAAGGTATTATGATTTCGGAATTTATCCGAATTGCTGGACTAAAATTATTAGGCGTTCTCTTTTGGAAAAGCACCTGCCGTCTGTTGATAACAGAATAAAAATGGGCGAGGATGCAGCATTTACATACGCCTGTATAATGGAAGCAAAAGGCATTTGCTTTGTTGATAAGCCGCTTTATCATTATATTATTAATTATGATTCAATGACTAAAAAATACGATCCCGACCTTAATGATATTTTTCTTTTGCCGTATAATGCATTGTTGAGCGCTTCAAGGCAGCTTGAAACGGATTTGAGCGGTCAGCTCTCGTATTATCTTCTCTATCTTGTTAATTTCGTTGTGCGCAATGAAGCAAGCCCCGATAATCCGAAAACTAAGAAAGAAAAGAATTACGCTATGAAAATGCTTATAAATAACAAAAGCGTTCGGGAATGTATGAAAAATGCAGATTTGAAAATTCTGCCGCTTCACACAAGGCTTCTTGTTTTGTTTTTCAGAGCAAAAAGCGTTAGCCTGTTGAATATTTATAAATTACTGATTAAAAGATTTTTATAACAAAAGGAAAGGATAAGCCGTGGATAAGAATAAGCAGTATTTTATATATCTCGTTTCCTGCTTTCTTAATAATGAAATCCCAATGTACGATAAGGGAGTGAGCCTCGGGGAGGTGTATAAAATCGCCTCGGCACACGGACTTTCTGAGGTGGTTTGCCAAGCAGCGCTTTCCTATTTCGATAAGGAGCTATCCGATGAAAAAATGCGCTCTGTTTTCAGGCAAAAGATTGGTCTTGCCGTTATTCAAAGCGAAAAGGTCGAATCGGCAATGCAGGCGGTTAGCGGCTTTCTTAACGGTATCAAGGAGGATCATATATTTGTTAAGGGTGCAATTATCCGTGAATATTATCCCGTTAAGGAATTCAGAACAAGCGGAGATATTGATGTTATAGTCAGAAAAAGCTCGTTTGATAAAATTTGTAATGCAGTTAAAGGTAACAACGCCTTTACAGTTAAATCGCACAAAACAGATGTTTTAACGGCAGAGATTAATTCGGTTGAGATTGAATTTCATAATAACGCCGATGTTGACTGTGCTTATTTCGATGATATTTTCAGCCTTTGCGAAAAGGGTGCAGAGCATCTGTATATGCTTGATAACTATAATCATTTGCTTTATGTTATCTGCCATATTGCAAAGCATCTGTCGTATTGCGGTGCAGGTGCAAGAATGCTTGCGGATATAGATGTTCTTGTGCGTGCTCAAAAGGATTTTGATGTAAGCAAATTTTTTTGTCTTGCCGAAAAGGCAGGCAGAGCAAGGGTTTGCGAGGCGCTTCTTTCCCTTTGTGCTTATTGGTTTAAAACTCCCGTTAAAGGCTTTGTTGATTTTTCAAAGGAGTCGGCACTGCTTGAAGGCTTTGAAAGAGCATTTATTGACGGCGGAGCCTTTGGATATGAAGCGGGCTCGGTGCCGCTTCGGTATATAAACACCGAAAAGAAAAAGCAAGGTGCTTTTGATAAAATCGGAGTTATATTAAAAATAGCATTTCCAAGCAGAGATTATCTGAAAAAATGCTATCCATATTATGATAAAAATAAGCTTCTGTATCCTGCCGCTCGGATAAACAGAATTGCGGATTGCATTAAAAAAGCAGGAGCATCAAAAAGGTCTGTTAAGCAGATTCTATCGCCGGGAGATTCAGCAAAAATTCGGGCGGAAATTATGAAGGAGCTTAAAATTGAAAATAATCGGTAAGAAGAATTGAAAATAATCGGTAAGAAGAAAAATCCTTTAAGGATTTTTCTTCTTTTTTTTATGAAGATTTTTTTTAAATGTATTTTCCGGGATTAACTGTTAAAAATAATTCAAAAGAGATTATGAGAGGTAAAGCTATGAAAAAAATCATTTCTGTTTTATTAACCGCAGTAATCTGCATTGCCTTTACTGCGTGCGCTTCGGGCAATATGCAAAATGAAAATCAGCAGGAAGCAACAGCCGCTGCGCAAAAGGGCGAGATTTCCGTTTTTTATTACAGCTACAGCGACACATATATTTCAAGCGTTCGCTCCGCTCTTGATAAATCATTAACGGAAAACGGCGTTTCTTATAATAATTACGATGCAAACGGCAATCAAACAACACAAACAGAGCAGGTGCAAACCGCAATCGCCAAGGGCTCAAAAATGCTAATCGTTAATATTGTTGACACCGGCTCAAACGATGCAGCGCTTCACATTATTGATTTGGCGCGTAATGCTTCAATTCCTGTTGTTTTCTTTAACCGTTCAGTTGAGGAGTCGGTTGTTTCAAGCTATGATAATTGCGTTTTTATAGGCACGGATTATGAGGAGGCAGGCAAGCTTCAAGGCGAGATGATAGGAAATTATCTTGCCGAAAATTATGATAAGGTTGATTTGAACAAGGACGGAAAAATCAGCTATGTTCTTTTTAAGGGGCAGGAGGGCAATATGGAGGCTATCGCCAGAACGAAATATTCGGTTGATTATTGTAATAAAATTCTTAAAGAAGCAGGCAGAGCGGATATTGAATTTTACGATTCCTCAAACACAAATAAATATCTTGTTGACCAAAACGGCCTTTGGTCATCTGCCTCCGCAACAGATTATATGAACACAATCCTCGCAAAGCACAGCGAGGCTAATAAAAATATGGTTGAGCTTGTTATTGCAAACAATGATGAAATGGCGCTCGGCGCAATCTCCTCGCTTCAAGGAGCAGGATATAACACAAGCGGAAAAACGATTATTCCCGTTTTCGGTGTTGATGCAACTCAGGCGGCAAAATCCGCAATAGAAAACGGCAATATGGCAGGCACGGTTAAGCAGGATGCAGAGGGAATGGCTGAAACAATAACAGATATTATGAATAATTATTTAAACGGCGCAAACGCTCTTAACGGCATACCGGCTGAGGAAACAGTTGGAAATTGGAGAGTTAATATTCCTTATTCTGTTTACACAGGCAAAGAGGGTGCGTGATTATTGTGGAGGAAAAAGACGAACAGATTGTTTTGAGAATGGAAAGGATAGTTAAAACCTTTCCGGGCGTCAAAGCGCTTGATGAGGTTTCACTGAATGTTAAGGGTGGAAGCGTTCATGCGCTTATGGGCGAAAACGGTGCAGGCAAATCAACGCTTATGAAATGCCTTTTCGGCGTTTATTCAAAGGATTCGGGTAATATTTACCTTGACGGCAAAAGGGTTGATTTTAAAAATTCAAGGGAAGCACTTGAAAACGGAGTTGCAATGGTGCATCAGGAGCTTAATCAGGCACTAAAACGGAATGTTATGGATAATCTTTGGCTCGGCAGGTTTCCGTGCGTTTCAAAAAATATTCCGCTCACAAGCGAAAAGAAAATGCTTGAAGAAACGAAAAAGCTTTTCAATATGCTTGAAATTTCCGTAAATCCCAAAGCCGTTATGGGCAAAATGCCTGTTTCTCAAAGGCAAATGGTTGAAATAGCAAAGGCGGTTTCATATAATTCCCGTGTTATTGTTTTTGACGAGCCAACCTCTTCACTCAATGAGGAGGAGGTTGAGCATCTTTTTAAGATAATTAATATGCTCAAAGAAAAGGGCTGCGCAATAATTTATATATCTCACAAAATGGAGGAAATTTTCCGCATATCCGATGAAATAACCGTTATGCGTGATGGAAAATTGATTGAAACACGCAGAGCAAGTGATATTGATATGAATAAAATTATTCGCTTAATGGTTGGCAGAGAGCTTAAAAACAGATATCCCGAAAAAACAAACCGTGTGGGAAGCGAGCTTTTTCGGTGTGAAAATTTGAGCGCAAGGTATTCAAGGTTAAAAGGTGTTTCCTTTTCTGTCGGAAGGGGAGAAATTCTCGGCGTTGCCGGTCTTGACGGCTCGGGAAGAACAGAGCTTCTTGAAACAATTTTCGGCATTGCCTCAAAGGAGCAGGGCAGGCTATTTCTTGACGGGCAGGAAATAAAAAACAAAAATGCGCGCAAGGCTGTTAAAAACGGCTTTGCGCTTTTAACCGAGGAGCGCAGAGCAACCGGAATCTTTTCAATTTTAAACATCCGTGAAAACTGCGTTATTTCAAGTCTTGATAAATGCAAAGCGGGCTTTCTTTTAAGTAATAAAAAAATGAAGGAAAAAACAAAATGGTGCATAGACGCAATGCGTGTTAAAACACCTAATCAGGAAACAAAAATCAGCACCCTTTCGGGCGGTAATCAGCAAAAGGTTATTCTCGGCAGATGGCTTTTAACAGACCCAACGGTGCTTTTGCTTGATGAGCCCACAAGGGGAATAGATGTTGGCGCAAAGTATGAAATCTATCAGCTTATAATAAATCTTGCAAAAGAGGGAAAGGCTGTTATTATGGTGTCCTCCGAAATGCCGGAGCTTCTCGGCGTTTGCGACAGGATAATAGTTATGTCCGGCGGAAGACTTGCCGGCGAGGTTAACGCCTCAAAAACAACGCAGGAGGAAATAATGACTCTTGCATCACAATATGCTTAGGAGTTAAACAATAATGTTTGAAATTAATTCCAAAAAAGAAAATGTTATTTCATCAAAATTTGCCGAATACGGAAAAATGAGCCGTGAGGAAAGGCGAAGAGCATTAACTGACGCACTGTTAAACAATGCTATGTATATTATCATAGCGGCGGCAATAGTATTTATAGCCTTTAAGGTTCCTTCGTTTCTTTCGCTTTCTTCAATAATAAACATAATTTCGCTAACGGCGGCAAAGCTTCCGATTGCGCTCGGCATCGGCGGAGCAATCGTTTTAACGGGAACGGATATTTCTGCCGGCAGAGTTGTTGGCTTAACGGCATGTATCGCCGCCTCGCTTCTTCAGCTTGCACAATACCCAAACAAAATGTTTCCCAATCTTGAAACGCTTCCGCTTCCCGTTGTGCTTCTTGCGGTAATAGCTGTGGGGGCGGTTATCGGGCTTGTTAACGGCTTTTTCGTTGCAAAATTTAAGCTTCATCCGTTTATTGTAACGCTTTCAACTCAGCTTATAGTTTTCGGCGCGGTTTTAATGTATCTTATGATAGGCACAAATAACGGTCAAACGCTTTCGGGGTTATCTCCGACTTATACGGATTTTGTGAGAGGAACACTTTTTACCGTCGGAGGAGTTGCCGTTCCCAAATATGTTCTTTATTCGGCAATTCTAACCGTGCTTATTTGGTTTGTTTGGAATAAAACAAAATTCGGAAAAAATATGTTTACAGTCGGCTCAAACGAAGAGGCGGCTAATGTTTCGGGCGTTAATGTTTTCAAAACGATTGTCGGAGTTTTTGTGCTTGCAGGTGTAATGTACGGCATAACAGGCTTTATCGAGGGTGCAAGAATTGCCTCCTGCTCGGCAAATACCGGGCTTAATTATGAGTGCGACGCCATTGCGGCGTGCGTTATCGGCGGCGTTTCGTTTGTTGGCGGAACAGGTAAAATAAGCGGAATAGTTATCGGCGTTCTGCTTTTGCAAATAATTTTTGTTGGCCTGAATTTTCTTTCTGTTGACGCAAATATGCTTTATATAATAAAGGGCATGATTATCCTTGCCGCCTGTGCGGTTGATATGAGAAAATATCTTTCAAAGAAATAAGGCGGTTAAGGTATGGAAAATAAAGAGAAGAAAAGTAAAATCGGGGGAGTTTACTCAAAAATAAATATGCCCATCAAAACGGCAGACGCCCTCGTGTGCCTAACTGGCGGAGCATTGCTCATTTTAATAATCACGGCAGTTTTAACGGCATAAAAAAAGAACGGCAATATTAAGCCGTTCTTTTAAATTATTTCCGATAGAATTGTATTTGAAACAAGGAAGCCCTTTGGAGTAAACGAAATGCTTTCTCCGCTTTCCTCCATAAATCCTGCGCTGATATAAGGCGTTAAATCCCTTTTTATAAGGGATTTTTTTATGCCTTTTTTTAGGCGAAGTCCAAGCATTATTCTTTCACCGTCATCTCCGCCCGTTCCGTCCTGAATAACATTAAAATCCTTATCATAATAAAACCGCTTTCCATGCCAAAGGGAATGAGCCGAAGCACCTATTCCAAGGTAATCGCAAAGCTCCCAATACTTAATATTATGCCTGCTTTCATATCCGTTTTTTGCAAAGTTGCTTATCTCATACTGCTTAAAGCCCAAATCATTTAAAACAGAAACGGTCTTTAAATACATTTCGCTGACATCATCCTCGCTCGGAAGAGAAAGTCGGTCCTTCATTTCATAAAACTTTGTATTTTCCTCAATTTTAAGCATATAAGCGCTTATGTGGGAAACCTTCATTTTGTCGATAAAATCGAAGGTTTCATCAAGTGAGGAAAGGGATTGATAGGGAGTTCCCAGCATTAAATCAAGGCTGATGTTTTCTATTCCTGCGTTTTTTGCATCTGAAACAGCCCTTGCAATCTCCGCCTGACCTGCCATCCTGCCGAGCGCAAATCTTTCCTCTTTTCTTGCACTTTGCATACCGAGGCTTATTCTGTTTATGCCGTATTGAGCATAAGCCTTAAAATCCTCTGCAAGGCTTTTGGACGGGTTACATTCTATTGTTATTTCAGAGCTTGTGTCAATGTTAAATTGCCTTTTCGCCTCGCAAAGCACTCTGCCGATTAGTGCAGACTCAATAATACTCGGCGTTCCGCCGCCGAAATAAACTGTATCGAATGAGCCGTCATATTTCCTTATCTCTGCACACAAACGGCTTATATAGGCTTCTGCCGCCTCCTTGCAGTATTTTACGCTGTAAAAGTCGCAGTAGGGGCATTTGCTTTTGCAAAAAGGAATGTGAAAATATAATCCTGCTTTTTCAGTCATAGAAATATCCTCAAATAAAACATATAAAATTGCAAAGCGACGGCGCAAAAGCACGCCGCCGCAGCCAATCGTTTTATTTTTTTCTGCTTTCTGCTTTTAAGCGAAGAGATTTATCAAGAATTGTTTTGCGAAGACGGATAGATTTCGGGGTTACCTCCAAAAGCTCGTCGTCTGCAAGAAATTCCATGCTTTGTTCAAGTGAAAGAACAGTTGGCGGAATGAGTTTTAATGCCTCGTCGGAGCCGCTTGCTCTTGTGTTTGTGGCGTGCTTTTTCTTGCAAACATTGCAAACAATATCCTCATCCTTTGCACATTCGCCGACTATCATACCCTCGTAAACCTCAACACCGGGGCCAACGAAAAGCCTGCCTCTGTCCTGCGTGTTCCAAAGTCCGTAGCCTGTTGTTGTTCCCGTTTCGTGCACAACTATTGAGCCTCTTGTTCTTGTTGCAATATCACCCTTATACGGCTCATATCCGCTGAAAAGCTGATTCATAATTCCGTTTCCGTTTGTGTCGGTTAAAAATTCGCTTCTGTATCCTATAAGGCCTCTTGACGGAATTTTGATTTCAAGATGCGTCATACCCGTTGAGCGAGTGTCCATATTTTCAATTTCGCCCTTGCGTGAGCAAAGCTTTTCCATAACAACGCCCACATATTCCTCGGGAACCTCGATTATTGCAAGCTCAATCGGTTCAAGAGTTTGCCCTGTTTTTTCATCACGCTTCATAATAACCTGAGGCCTTGAAACCTGAAATTCATAGTTTTCACGGCGCATTGTTTCAATCAAAATAGAAAGATGAAGCTCGCCTCTTCCCGAAACCTTAAAGGTGTCCATGGAATCCGTTTCCTCAACCCTCATGGAAACATTCGTTTCAACCTCTTTAAAGAGTCTTTCACGCAGGTTACGGCTTGTAACAAACTTACCCTCCTTGCCTGCAAACGGGGAATCGTTTACTATGAAATTCATTGCAATGGTCGGCTCGTCTATTTTTACAAACGGAAGTGCTTCAACACATTCGGGATCACACGCCGTTTCGCCTATGTTCAAATCGGGAATGCCCGCAACGCAGATTATGTCGCCAAGGTGCGCCTCCTCGCAGGGAACTCTTTTAAGCCCCTCAAATTGAAAAAGCTTCGTTAAGCGTATGTTTTCCGTTGAGCCGTCCTGCTTGCAGAGAACATAAGGAGTGTTTACCTTAACGGCTCCTCTTTCAATTCTGCCTATTCCTATTCTGCCAACATAATCGTCGTATTCAAGCGATGAAAACAGAATTTGCGCAGGTCCGTCGGGATCGCCCTGAGGAGATGGGATGTATTCAAGTATGGCGTCAAGCAATGGACGCATATCGCCGCTTCTTGCGTTCGGATCAAGGCTTGAATAGCCGTTTCTGCCCGAGGCGTAAACAACGGGGAATTCTATTTGGTCATCGTCTGCACCGAGCTCTATGAATAAATCGAGCACCTCGTCAATAACCTCTTCCGGTCTTGCGCCGTCTCTGTCTATCTTGTTGATAACAACAAGGGGTGTTTTGTGAAGCCCAAGAGCCTTTTTAAGCACAAAACGAGTTTGCGGCATACAGCCCTCAAATGCGTCAACGAGCAGCAGAACGCCATCTACCATAGTGAGTATGCGTTCAACCTCGCCGCCGAAATCAGCGTGGCCGGGAGTGTCAACTATATTAATTTTTGTGTCTTTATAATGAATTGATGTGTTTTTTGAAAGGATGGTAATGCCTCTCTCTCTTTCAAGGTCATTACTGTCCATAACACGCTCATCAACTACCTCGTTAGTGCGGAAGGTTCCGCTCTGGCGGAGCATTTCATCAACGAGCGTTGTTTTGCCGTGGTCAACATGTGCAATTATCGCTATGTTTTTTATGTTTTTTCTTGTGCTCATTTTTTCTCCTGCAATTGTGAAATGATGATTTATGGTTTATTTTCTAGCGTTAAAGCTGTCTCTAAGCTGAACGGTGCGGTTAAAGATAAGCTCGTTGGGCTTTGAGTGAGTGTCGGCACAGAAATATCCGTTTCTCATAAATTGGAATTTATCACCCGGCTGTGCAAGCGCAAGGCTCTTTTCACAGTAAGCCGTAACGGATTTAAGAGAATCGGGATTAAGATTATCCTCAAATGAAGAAACACCCTCCTCGTCGCTTGGGTTGGGAACATCAAATAAGCGCTCATAAAGTCTAACCTGTGCTTTAACATTGTCCTTTGCGTCAACCCAGTGAATTGTGCCCTTAACCTTTCTGCCGTCAGGGCTGTCTCCTCCGAAGGTTTCGGGATCGTATGTGCAGTGAACACAGGTAACATCTCCGTTTTCATCTGTTTCATATCCCGTGCAGGTAACAAAATATGCCTTGAAAAGACGAACCTCATTTCCCGGGAACAGGCGGAAATATTTTTTAACAGGCTCAATCATAAAGTCGTTTCTTTCGATAAATATTTCCTTTGAAAATGTCATTATCCTTGTTCCGTATTCGGGGTGGTCGGGGTGATATTCAGCCTCAATTTCCTCTGTTTTGCCGTCGGGATAATTATCAATAACAACCTTAATCGGATCTAAAATTGCCATTGCTCTGCGTGATGTTTGATTAAGCTGGTTTCTAACGCAGCTTTCAAGAAGCGCAAAATCAATAACGCTGTATGCCTTTGAAACACCTATTCTTTCGCAGAAATCTCTAATTGCCTCAGCGGGATAGCCTCTGCGCCTCATACCGCTGATTGTTGCCATTCGGGGATCGTCCCAGCCGTCAACAATTCCGTCCTTAACAAGCTTTAAGCACTTGCGCTTTGAGGTTAAGGTGTAGTTCAAATTCATTCTTGCAAACTCAATCTGCCTCGGCTTTTCGCCGTCAACACATTCGTTTACAACCCAGTCGTAAAGCGGTCTGTGGTTTTCAAATTCAAGCGAGCAAAGCGAATGAGTAACCTTTTCGCAGGCGTCTGAAAGCGGGTGTGCGAAATCGTACATAGGATAAACGCACCATTTGTCGCCCGTTCTGTGATGATGTGCAAACATAATTCTGTAAATTATGGGATCACGCATATTAAGATTAGGGCTTGACATATCAATTTTCGCCCTTAAAACTCTTGTGCCCTCGGGAAATTCGCCATTCGTCATTCTCTCGAATAAATCAAGGTTTTCTTCAACAGAACGGTTTCTGTATGGGCTTTCTCTGCCGGGCTCGGTAAGCGTGCCTCTGTATTCTCTCTGCTGCTCGGGCGTTAAATCGCAAACAAACGCCTTGCCTTTTTTGATAAGCTTGATTGCACATTCGTAAATATAATCAAAATAGTCGGAGGCATAGTAAACATTATCCCAATCAAATCCAAGCCACTTAATGTCCTCCATAATAGCGTCAACATATTCCGTGTCCTCTTTTGTAGGGTTGGTGTCGTCAAGCCTTAGGTTGCATATTCCGTTGTATTTTTCCTTTGCGCCGAAGTTTATGCAAATAGCCTTTGCGTGGCCTATATGAAGATAGCCGTTTGGCTCGGGAGGAAATCTTGTTTGCACTCTTGAATAAACCCCGTCTGCCAAATCTTTATCTATAAAATCGTGGATAAAATTTGAATATTCCTTGATTTCTTCGGTGTTTTCCTTTGCCATTAGTTCTCCTCCTTATAATGCTTTAAAGCGTCATTAAGCCGTTTTATAACTCTTTCTCTGCCGAGTAATTCGGATATTGAGTATAAATCGGGGGTGTTCGTTCTTCCGGTAAGCGCAACGCGTATAACTGTTGAAACATCGCCTACATGGCCTCTGTAATTTTCGGGATTTTGCTTAAATTCCTTAACATTCGGGGTGCATCCGAGCGGCTCGCATAAATCCTTAATTCTTGCAAACCATTGGTCTTTATCGTCATTTTCGTTAAAAGCGTCAATGTATTTTTCGATAACCTCTCCGGCAAGCTCTTTATCTGCGTTTCCGCAAAGCTCATAGCAGGGAATAAATGCTTCGTCAAACATATAGCTGATATAATCGGGAATATCGCTCCATTTTGCAATATCCTTTCGCGGCTTTTTGTTTTCACGGTCTATGTTTAAAACAGCCTTTGCATAATCCGTGTCCTGCTCATAAAGAGAGGCGAGCTGAGGATTATATTCCTTTGCCCATTCATAGGAAAGCGTGAAAACCTTGTCTGCATTCATTGTGCTGATAACATTTTTTGAAATATCGGTTAATTTAACCGTGTCGAAAAGAGCACCCGAAATGCTCATCTTTTTAAAACTAAGCGGAAATTTTTCAGCCGGCTCTGCTTTGTTTGCTCTGCGCCAGTCCTCAAAATTTGAATTTGCAAGCGTTAAAATATATTCAATAACGCTTTCCCTCGGATATCCCTGCTCGGCGTAATAGGTAACCGCAGCTTCGGGGTCTTTACGCTTGGAAAGCTTCCTCTTTCCGCCGTTTTCCTCCTTCATAATTGTTGCAACATGAGCATATTTAGGCGGCTTGAAGCCAAGAAGCTTAAATAATTGAAGATGTATCGGTGCGGAGGAAATCCATTCGTCTCCGCGAACAACATGAGTTGTTCTCATTAAATGATCGTCAATAACATGTGCAAAATGATAAGTCGGTATTCCGTCGGATTTAAGAAGAACTATATCCTGAATATTTTCGGGCATTTCGATTTTGCCTTTAATTGCATCGTCAAAAACGCATTTTCCGTCTGCCGTTCCGGGAGATTTCAGGCGCAAGGTCCATTCCTTGCCGCTTTCAATATTTTTCTTGATTTCATCAAAGGAAAGATTGCGGCATTTTGCCCATTTGCCCCAGTATCCCTTCTGCGGCTCATTTTCCTGGCTGCTTCTTATTTCATCAAGCTCCTCGGGCGTGCAGAAGCAGGGATATGCAAGCCCTTGTTCAACAAGATGCTTTGCATAGGCTTGGTAAATATCCTTCCTTTTGCTTTGATAATAGGGTCCGTAGGCTCCCTTTTCCTCGTTTTCACCGATAACGCCCTCGTCTGCCTCAATGCCGTAGGCGGCAAGGCTTTTGAGCATAACTCCTATTGCTCCGTCAACACGGCGCTTATTATCGGTGTCCTCAACTCTAACATAAAAAACACCGTTTGAATTTTTGGCAATTCTGTATGCAACGAGCATTGTATATAAATTTCCGAAATGCAAAAAGCCTGTTGGGCTCGGAGCAAATCTTGTTACCCTTGCTCCCTCGGGAAGCTCTCTTTGCGGATAAAGCTCCTCGTAAAATGCAGGAGATTTGTCCGTGCTCGGGAAAAGAAGCTGTGCAAGTTTTTCAAAATCCGTCATATATAGTACTCCATAATAATTAATCAATATATTATTACACATATTTTAAAATTATTCAATATTTAATTATTTATATTTTATTGAAAAAGCGGTTTTTTTGTGTTATTTTATAAAAAAAAGAAGCAAAGGAGTTTTATTATATGAGCTTGCCAAAGGATAGTTTTATGCTTTTAAGTGTTTTAAATACAAAATTAAGAGATTATTATTCAAGCCTTGATGAGCTTTGCTCAGCCGAAAATGTCAGTAGGGCGGAGGTTGAAAACCAGCTTTCGCAGGCAGGATATAATTATGATGAGAATATAAATCAGTTCGTTTGAACAAGATTAAAGAAAGCCGCAGGAAATTTTTCCTGCGGCTTTCATAATGAAATTTTAAAGCTTTTTTTCGGCAAGCTTTATAAATATTAGCCTGTTAAGCTTGTCTGCAAGCTCTTCGATGTTTTGCTCCTTGTCGCTGAAAATCATCGAGATTGTGTATCCCGTAACGCCGTTTGCAGTAAATTCAATTATGAAATCGGCATCTGCTCTTGCAGCATATCCGGGGGGAACAAATCTGTTGTAAAAATCAGATGAAAATTCTATAACGCTGTTTCTCATCAGCGAAACCATATAGCCCGAAACGGATGAGTTGAAGCATTTTTTCAAGAATTCCTTATTTTTTTGAATACGGTTAAAGTATATGACGGTTGCGTCCTTCATGCTTTGAGCGTGCTTCGCTTCATTAACACATCCGATTGTGCTTTGCTTAACGCCCCAGTCGATAAGTGATTGAATATCGGCAAAATGATAATAAAAGGTTTGCCTGCTTATGTTGCATTTTTCAACAAGCATTGTAACTGTTATTTTATCAAAGTCATGGTCAGCAAGAAGCTCTGAAAACGCTTTTAAGATTAAAGCCTTTGTTGATTTAGCCATAATACCGCCCTCCGTGTTTTTTATATTAACGGTATTATAGCATTATTTTACAAATATCGCAATATTGTAATGACAATGTTAACAGCCTTGTAACAAAAATTTTATAATTATAATGCCGATGCCTGTGAAAAATCAGTTTTTATTTTCGAGAATTTCAAGATATTTCTTGTATTTTGAAGAAAGAACGCTTTTTTCTTCGGATTTTTCAACCATCTGATTAACAGCAGAGGTTGTCTTTTTAACAGGTGCAATCGTTCCTGCGCCTGCAACACATCCGCCGGGACATGCCATTCCTTCAAGCAGATATCCGTTGTATTTTCCTGCCTTTGCCATTTGAAGCATTTTTCTGCAATCGGGAAGTCCTTCTGCTCTTGCGGTAAGCACCTCTCTGTCGGGGTCCAAAACCTTTATTGCGTTTTGAACCGCCTTTGCAACGCCGCCCGAAACTGCAAAGCCGTTTCCGTCTCCGCTTGCCTCGTAAAACGGTTCATCCTCTTCGCATTTTGAAACATCAATTTCTTTTGCTTCCAGGATAGAGCTGAACTCCTCAAAGGTTAAAACAAAATCAACATGGCTTCTGATTGTTCGTCTGCTTGCCTCAAGCTTTTTAGCTGCACACGGTCCAACAAAAACAACCTTACAGTTAGGATGCTGCTGCTTTATAAGCCTTGCAGTCAACACCATAGGAGTAAGCGCCATTGAAATATAAGACGCAAATTCGGGGAAAAGCTTTTTCGCCATAACAGACCAAGCGGGGCAGCAGGAGGTTGCCATAAACGGCTGACTTTCGGGAACCTCCTTCATAAAGTCAAGTGCTTCCTCAATTGTGCAAAGGTCTGCACCGATTGCAACCTCAACAACATCTTCAAAGCCAAGCTTTTTAAATGCCGTTCTGATTTGACCGGAGCTGACATTTCCAAACTGTCCTGCAAACGCGGGAGCAATTGCTGCATAAACGGGGGTATCGCTCTTAATTGCGGTTATTGTTTGATATATTTGGCTCTTATCTATTATTGCACCGAACGGGCAGTTAACAAGGCACATACCGCACGAAACGCATTTTTCGGGATCTATCGTTGCTCTGCCGAGCTCGTCGGAATGAATTGCATTCATTCCGCAAACCTTTGCGCAGGGGCGCTCCTGCTTAACGATTGCGTGGTATTCGCACGCATTTAAGCACATTCCGCACTTTATGCATTTGCTTTCGTCAATATGAGATCTGCCGTCCTTGATTGAAACGGCTTGCTTTGGGCAAACCTCAACGCAGGGATGTTCAAGGCAATTTTGGCACGCATCTGTAACATAAACTCTTTTTTCGGGGCATCTGTTGCAGGCGAATTTTATTATATCAATAAGCGGAGGCTCATAATATTTTTCGTCAACAATGCTTTCGTCAACACCCTCGCAGATTGATGAAAAGTCGTTAAAATCTCTTAATGAAAGTCCCATAGCCGCACGAAGTCTTTCCGCAACAACCTCGCGCTCAACGAAAACGCTGTCTCTGTATTGAGCAACATCGCCTTTGATTATTTTATAGGGCAGGTTTTCGAATTTTTTCACATCCCAGCCCTCATACGCCATTTTCGCAACCTCGGTAAAAATCGTTTTTCTTATTCTCGATTTTGATGTTTTGATTCCTCGCATAATGTCCTCCTTGTTATTTTTTGAACAATGTTGTTCTGAACGCCATTATAATAACACGATGTATATATAAAATCAATGAAAAAATTTACAAAAAAAGGCTTTTTTTAGCTTGCATTTTAGTCTATAATTTTCTTATTAGGTTATTAGGGGTAGTTTTTATGGAAAACAAATTTATGAGTATTAATTCACTCGGCAAGGCGCTTGTTAATGAGCTTGATTTTGATTTCAGCATAAACGAGAAATATATCTCAACTCTTGAAGAGTTTAATGAGTGTTTAAAAAGACCGTTTACCGAAAAGGAACGGAAAATATTTTACAGAGGAGAAAGAGTGAACGATTCATCAAGGCCTCTTATTCCCACCTTTCTGCGCAACAAAAAAATGCTTTTGCGCGAGGGGGAGCTTGTTGTTAATATAGATTGCGATTATATTCTTGATTTTTATAAAAGTCAGGGCGAATATTATAATATTTTTAAAAGCGTTTTCGGCAATGCTTCAAGATACAGACTTTATGAAATTTGTGCGTTTTCCCAGCATTATCTTGATTTTTCTCCGTTTATTGATTTTACCAAATCGCTTTATGTTGCACTTTCCTTTGCAATAAAAAGCAGGGATATAATTAAAGACGATATTGTTATTTATACGGTTGATATAAGCGATGAGGAAAACTACACAAACGATATTGTAACCGCAGAGTGCTGGCTGAATGATTACAAGGTTACGGTTTATAATTCGCCCGATGAAATTCGCAGAATAAGGCCGAATATCAGTGCCGCCACTCTTAAAGCGGCATTGGAAACGATTGAGTCAAGAAGCAGCATTTCATCTCCGCAGGCAAAGCTGATTGATATTCCCACAAATGATTTTATGAAGCATCAGCAGGGCGTTTTTCTTCTTTTAACTGATTATATTATGCTTCACAAGTCTTATTTTACAAAAAATCTGCGTGAGGATTTTAATTTGACCAAATATGTTATTAATAAGGATATCTGCGAGTATTTAAAGGATATGGTTTCAACCGAAGCTCCGTGGTATGAGTATTATTGCCTGACAGATTTGAAAAGTGCAATTAAAAAAGCCGTGGAGGCAGACACAAAATATCTTTTGTAATTTCAACAAATCGCCTTAATTGTATAAATATACACATATTATTTCCTGTATTTTCAAAATTAAATTGAAACAGGGCTAATAATGTGTTATAATTTCATACATAAATTTGTTTATGGAGGTGCTTTTATGGATTTACAATCTATAATCGCTAAAAAAGACGAAGCAGCAAAATATATGGTTAAAGAAATAACCCATATATGCAAAGCCTTTGAAAAAAGGTCTCCCGGTTCAAAGGGTGAAGAGCAGGCTTGCGAATATATGGCGGATGTTCTTAAAAAGGACTGCGGCTGCGACAGTGCAGTTGTTGAGCCCTTTAAGGAAAATCCCGGTTCGTTTTACGGTTGGATTTTCTTCACTATTTCATTTGTTTTGCTTGCGGTTGCTCTTTTCTTTTTCTGCCCGCTTCTTTCTGTAATTCTTATTGTTGCAGGCTTGTTTATCGTTCTTGCAGAGTTCGGATTTTATAAAAAGCTTATTGATCCGCTCTTTCCCGAAAAAACAGGTCATAATGTAACCGCTATCAAGAAATGCAAGGGCGAAACAAAAAGAAGAATTGTTTTTAACGGTCATCCGGATGCGGCTTGGGAATGGCCTGTAAACTATAAGCTCGGCGGTGTAGGCTTTGAGGGCCACGCAATTATCTGCGGCTTAGGAGCGGTGTATTATATCGTTATTTCAATAATTTATATTGCAAAATACGGTATTACCTTCGCCCCTGCCGACACATCTATTTCTATCGTTAAGGCAGGTCTTATAGGACTTATCTTTGTTCCGTTCCTTATCGGTCTTTACTTTATGGTAAATTACCGCAGAGTTGTTGACGGTGCAAACGATAACCTTTCGGGCTGTTATATGGGAATTGCAGTTCTTAAAGCTCTTAAAGATGAGGGCATTGAGCTTGAAAACACAGAGCTTGCAGTTGTTTTAACAGGCTCCGAGGAAGCAGGATTAAGAGGCGCAAAGGCTTGGTGTGAACAGCATAAAAACGATTTTCAGGATGTTCCGACCTTTATTTTCTCTTATGATACAATTCACGATCCTAAATATCTTATGACTAATTACCGAGACCTTAACGGAACCGTTGCGGCAGATAAGGATGTTTCCGATTTGTTTATGGAGGCTGCAAAGGCGGTGAATGTACCCTGCAAAAAGGGTTGGGTTCCACCTCTCGGCGGTGCAACGGATTCAGCTGCGTTCGCTCAGGCAGGCTTCCGTGCAACAGGTGTAACAGGTCTTAACCATAAGCTTGAGGATTATTATCACACAAGAAGAGATACCTATGATAATATGAACGAGGAAGGACTTGCAAACTGCTTCGCAGCAAGCGTTAAAGCGCTTGAAATGTTTGATAACGGCGCAAAGCAGTAACCAATTTAATACATAAAATAAAAACATGTGTTTAAAGGCCAACGCCACATTAAGAAGTAATTTGAAAGCATGATTGAAAATAAAGAAATAATGTATGCAAAAGAAAACGGCGGCAGGGAGAGCAGTTCTCCTTGCCACCGTTTTTTTAATCATCATCGTTAGATCAACCGGATATAATATGTAATTCGCCTGAGTCCATATCCATTGCCATATTATCTCCCATCCTCATCAATAAATCTCCGTCAGAATCTATTGCCATATTGTCAGAGATAGAATGAGCAAAATCGCTATCCTCGAAATCAAAAAACGCTTACCTACATAGCACCACGCTTGAAAAATTAATAATCATATTTGTTTATTTCTAAAACTTTGAAGGTTGCATTTTTGAATTGATTCAGTTTTTCCTGATCAACGTATTCAAAAGCTTTCAGATATATCTCTTGTCCAGCACCTAATCTATCAGCGTAAATCGTATCTGTATCAATTCTTGCGCCGTTTTCGTCAACTGCTTCAATTGTTATGAAATAAGTGCATTGTTTTTCAGCTTTGTTTTTTACTGTAATATCAAGGGATGTTTCAGAGAAGTATCCATTATTAGTTACTTTGAATTCCCCAAAAGAAACGTCAACATATTTTTCTAAAATTTCATCTGTCGTTTCTTCTCTAAACACATCACCAATTGCAGGTGTATTTGATTCAATATCATTTGATATGTTACTAAGAAGCGAAGTAGCAAAAACGACATACAGAATTACAAGAATAATAGATAAAACGATTTTAGTTAGAAAGCCAATCAAAGCGCCTTTACCTACTGACTTGGCTCGTTTAGGTTTCTTTCCTTCATATATGAGAAAGAGTATTAAACCAACAATTGGGATAAAAAATCCCAAGATAGCAAACCCAAAACTTGAACTATCTTCAGAAACATTTGCATTGAACTTATTATCGATCCGTGCTCCGCAGTTATTACAATATGATGAAGTATCATCTACAATTTTACCACAATTTTTACAATACATAAAAACTTATCCTCCGCTTTTGCTATCGATAATACCCATTTTGCTGACAGACTTGATGAATTGTTTCAGCAAAAATTGATCTGGATTTTTTATTATCATCGGCGTTTGTATTCTTTTTGTCTATGTAATTATCTCTGACCTGCTGCCACAGTTTATGCTTTTTAATCCACTCTATTTTGTTAGGTAGATCATAATACCCTTTGGGCTGATATTCCCACGAATAACTGTGTTGTTCTTTGTTATAGCGAATATATTGTTGCCGTCCATCGCCACATTCATATATAATGCAAAAGTCGCAACTATGCAAGATACAAGAGTTGGCTCTATCCTTTACTTTGATGGTGAGAACACGGGTGGAATCTTCGGTGAAATCATATCCGAAAATCGAAAATCCATTAGGATTAGCGACCTTATCGAGACCTTTGTGAAGAATGTTTCGTATTTCTTCGGCAGAATAATCTTCGTCGGGGTCATTTACTTCAATATTCACATCAAAGTCAAAACCAGTGTTAGAGTTTCGGTCACGGGTTATCATCTTTCGTTTGCTACTGCCCACAAAATGATATTGAAAAGTAAAATCATCTCTGACTTCATTTTGTAATCTGTGGATAATTTTAAAAAGTTCATCTCTAATCGGTTTCCATTCTTCTTTTGGAACATACTCGAAATCGTGCATAATCATAATATCTCCTTTTATCCCAAGCCGCCCAAATAGATTTTACTGAATCTAAATCATATCAGTATATACTTATCATACGCAAATGTCAACAATTTTTCAACAAATTTCGATGTTCTTACGAAAAAGAACTGACAAGCATATTTAAGGTTGGGTTTTGTCCTACTCGCTGTCGACTTATTGAGAGGGTAGTTAAAAACCGCTTGTTTTTAACTACTTAATGACTGTCTGAATGGAATGTGATTTTGCGATTTTCGCATACTGTAACAAGCAGGGAAACTGTACGGACAGTTTCCAGAAACAAAAAAACATGGTGTATCATCGTAAGATACGATGCACATCATGTTTTTTACATAAATAACTCCTTATGTGGTGTTGCCAAAAACGAACACCTGTTTTTGTATGTATAAATATATTTAATCTGTCGGAATAAGGTTTTTTAGGCTTAAATCCATTATCGGAGCAGAGTGAGTCAGCGCTCCGCAGGAAACGAAGTCAACGCCTATTTCTGCAATTTCACGAAGCCTTTCCTTCGTAACATTGCCCGAGCATTCCGTCTGCGCTTTGCCGTTTATCAATTCAACGCATTTGCGCATAACCTCGTTTGTCATATTATCAAGCATTATAATATCCGCACCTGCGTCAAGAGCCTCCTTAACCTGCTCAATTGTTTCCGTTTCAATCTCGATTTTTCTTACAAACGGAGCATAGGCCTTTGCCATTTCAATCGCCCTTGTTATTGAGCCTGCCGCACCGATATGATTATCTTTAAGCAAAACTCCGTCGGAAAGGTTGTATCTGTGGTTGGTTGCTCCGCCTACGGTTACTGCGTATTTCTCAAACGGTCGCATATTAGGGGTTGTTTTTCTTGTGTCAAGCAAAACTGTTTTGTATCCCTTTAACTCGTCGTTATATTCCTTTGTTATTGTTGCAATTCCGCTCATTCTTTGAAGATAGTTAAGTGCGGTGCGTTCGCCGGAAAGAATAGCCTTTATATCGCCTTTGATAACGCCGATAAGCTGCCCCTTTTCAACATAATCGCCGTCCTTAACATTTGTTTCAAAATGTGATTTTTCATCAAGAATTTTAAAGGTGCGTTCAAAAACATCAAGTCCGCAGATTATACCGTTGCTTTTGCAGATTAAATCTGCCTTTCCGTTTTTGTTTTCCGGCATAACGGCGTTTGTTGAAACATCCTCGCTTGTTATATCCTCTTTTAATGTGTTGATGATATAATCGTCAACATTAATTTTCATCGTTACACCACTTATCATAAAACGCCTTGTCCTTTCTTTCAATCTCGTTCATAATGAGCTCCTTGAATTTTCTTTCTCGCTCCTTCTTTTGAGGGTAAGCCGAAAAATCAATGTCGGGCTCATAGGCTTCCTTTTCATCATCGCAGCTGGCAATCAAATCTGCCGCCCTTTTTGAGAAAACAAGGCTTTCAAGCAGGCTGTTTGAAGCAAGCCGGTTTCTGCCGTGAACGCCGTTGCAGGCGGTTTCTCCAACTGCGTAAAGGTGCTTCATAGAGGTTTTGCCGTTAATATCCGTTTTTATTCCGCCCATCATATAATGTTGACCGGGAGTAACGGGAACCTTGTCTCTTGTAATATCGTAGCCCTCCTCCATACAAGCCTCAAAAATGTTCGGAAAGCGTTTTCTTGCCTCCTCGCTCGTCATGGTCGGCAGGGTTATATAAACATGGTCTGTGCCGAATTTTTCCATTTCTCTGCATATAGCTTCGGTAACAACATCTCTCGGTTGAAGCTCATCGGTAAAGCGCTCGCCGTTTTCATTCAGCAGAATTGCGCCCTCTCCTCTAACGCTTTCGCTGATAAGAAAGCGCCGTCCGCTTTTTTTACTGTAAAGCGTTGTGGGATGAATTTGAATATAATTTATATCCTGAAGCTCAATGTTGTGCATAAGCGCAAGCGCAAAGGAATCGCCGGTTATATGCGAAAAATTAGTAGAATTTTTGAAAAGTCCTCCTATTCCGCCTGTTGCAAGAATAATATCTCTTGCAATAATAGCGCCGCTTTCGCCAAGCTCGTCCTCACAAACAATGCCGTAGCAGGTGTTGTCCTTTTCAATAATATCTATCATTGTTGTTCTTGTAACAAATGTTATATTTTTTCTTTTTTTTGCAATTGAAAGCAGCGTTGCCGTTATTTCCTTGCCCGTTTCGTCCTTGTGATGAAGAATTCTGTTTCTTCTGTGGGCACCCTCACGGGTGTAGTCGTAATCTCCCGAGCCGTCTGTGTCAAACTTAACGCCGAGATCAACAAGCGTTTTAATAACATCGGGCGAGGATTCAATCATAACCTTAACGCTTTCGGGATTATTTTCATAATGCCCTGCCTTCATTGTATCTTCAAAATAGCAGTTAAAGTCGTTTATATCCTTTAAAACACAAACTCCGCCCTGTGCAAGAAAGGAATCACATTCATCAAGATTTTCTTTCGTTATAACAAGAATATCCTTGCTTTTCGGCAGGCAAAGTGCCGCAAATAAGCCTGCAACTCCGCTTCCGACTATAACCGTATCCGTTTTTATAAGTTCTTTTTTCATAAGTCTTTTCGGTATTTTGAAATCAAAACACCTTTCCTCTTTTAGATATACTTATTCTAATATATAATTTATTTTGCAATATGTCAAGATTTTGATACCTTATTTTCAAACTTCTGCCGATTTAATCAACTTTTTTTAAGCAGAGCTTATTATTTTATTGATTTATTATTTGCCTTTTGATAAAATATAATATATGTTTTTTACTTTTTACACGGATTTGATATTAATTAAACATATTTTGTTTATTGGGAGTTTATTATTGTGGAAAATGTTAATGTTTATGATTTTGACAATACGATTTATGACGGTGAAACGCTTGTTGATTTCATACTTTATTATGTCAGAACCGATCCGAAAATATGGAAATATGTTCCCAAGCTGATTGTTATTGCGCTTAAAGACGCTCTTCATCTTTTTACCGTTGAAGAGGCAATAGAAGCGTATGCCTCTTTTTTGGAGGGCTATTATGTTAATCTCGGCGATGTCAGCGAAAATGTTGTTAAATTCTGGAACAAAAATGAAAAAAGAATTAAGCCGTGGTATTCAAAGGTGCAAAGGGAAAGCGATATTATAGTTTCGGGCTCAACGGATTTTATTCTTGAAGAAATTATGAAGCGAATGGGCGTTAAGCATTTTATCGGTTCAAGCATAGATAAAAAAACGGGAAAGTTTATTCGTCTTTGCTTTCTCGAAAATAAGGTTAAGGCATTTAAGGAAATTTATCCCGATAAGCATATCGAGAATTTTTATACGGATTCAATGAACGATAAAGCTATGATGGATATTGCGGATAATGTTTATTTCGTTAAGAAAAATAAAATAACAAAGATTAAATAAATTTATAATAAAGGAGGCCGTTATGGGAAATAAAATCAGTAAGTTCCTAAACAGCAAAATCGTAAAAACCGATGTGGGCGAGGAAACATACTTAACCTGGAAGGAAACCCTGTCTTATGCTCTCGGACGAGGTGCGCAGGGTATGAACACAAGTATGACCTCGTCAAAATACATCAACTACTTTTTAACAAATGTTTTGTTTAAAAAGCTGAAGGACCCAATGGCAACTGCCTCGCAGATAAGACTTTTCTGCGGTATTTTTGACGCTATAAACGACCCGATTATGGGTGTTTTGGTTGACAAAACAAGAACGAAGGACGGTCAGATGCGCCCTTATATTAAATGGGCTCCGATTTTTGTTTCACTCGTTATGGTTTTGTTCTTTATAGGAAGTGCAGACGCACCTCCCGTTTTGAATATTATTTACACCACCTTTCTTTTTGTTATGCTTGATGTAACCTACACGGCGTTTGATATTCCTATGGGAGCTCTTGCCTTCTCTATAACTCCTAACGGAATCGAGCGAACAAAGCTTTTCGGCGTCAGCTCAATCACACGCTCAATAGTCGGTGCGCTTCCGCAGGTTTTCGTTGCGGGTGCGGCGTGGCTCCCTTATTTCAGAGATCATACTCCTCAGGCATATTTAACTTCGGCTATTATTTCGGCAATCGGAATTTTCTTCTTAACTAGGCTTACATATAAAAACACGGTTGAGCGTGCTCATCACAGCTCAGACACTCCGTCTGTTAAAGAGTGCTTCGCTCTCCTTTTCAGCAACAGACCGCTTCTTATGCTCTTTCTTTGCAATCTTTTCTTTGTGTTGTGCAAGGTTGCAGAGCAGGTTTCGTTCTATTTTGTTGCAGACCTTATGTTTAATCTTAAATATAACGCAGTTGTTGATGTTGTTAAGTTCCCCGGCTTCCTGCTTGCAGGTATTCTTGTGCCGAAAATTGTTGAAAAGCTCGGCGAAAGGGCAGACTCACGCAAGTTCTATCAGGCTTGCTGCGTCAGCGCAATAATTCTTCACATCCTGTTTGCAGTATTAACATTTAAGGGACTCCTTCAAAAGCAGGCAGATCAGTCTGTTTCGCTCTTAACAGGCGTTATGGTTTCCGTGTTCACCTGCTTAACCGCAATTCCGCTTGAATTTAAAAACCTTATCCAAAAGGAAATGGAGGCGGAAACTGTTGATTATATTGAATGGAAAACAGATAGACGAGTTGAGGGAATTATGCTTTCAATTATGAGCTTTACAGGTAAAATTGAAAACACATTTTCATCATCAATCGGCCTTGCAATTCTCGGTTGGGTAGGCTATAAGAGCCACACGGAGGGCTCTCTTGTTCAGCCTGCAAACACTAATTACGCTCTGTTCTTCCTCACAACTCTTCTTCCCGCAGTTGGCTATCTGCTTATGCTTATCCCAATGCATTTCTATAATATTACCGGAGACGGCCATCGTCAGATGATGAAGGAAATTGCGGAAAGGCACGAGAAAAGAGAAGCCGAAGCACAGGCGGTAAACGAGTAATAATTATGAAAATAACCTTCATTGCAGATACGCATCATTATTCAAAAACGCTCGGAATAAGCGGCAGGGCGTATGAGCTTCGTTCGGGCTCAGACCAAAAATGTCTTGCCGAAACGGGAGATATAATTGATTCGGCTTTTGAAAAAATCTCCCGCTCCGATACGGACGCAGTCGTTATTCTCGGCGATGTTTCAAATGACGGCGAAGTGGTATCTCACCTTGAATTTAGAGAAAAGCTTTATAAGCTTCAAAAAAGCAAGCCTGTTTATGTTATAACCGCAACGCACGATTGGTGCTGTGATGAAAATCCCCGACGCTTCAACGGAGACAATGTTTATCACGATGTTGAGGTTATGAAAAGCAGTGAGCTCCCCGAATTTTATAAGGATTTCGGACCGAGCCGTGCGATAGACCGTTTCATAACTAAAATCGGAACAGCTTGCTACACCGCAGAGCTTTCATCGGGTGTTAGGCTGCTATGCTTAAATGATGATAAAAACGATAATGACCAAGCCGGCTTCACCGAGGATTGCTGGCAGTGGATTGAAAGGCAGATTGAAAACGCAAAAAGAGATAACTGCGTTTTAATAGGAGCAGAGCATCATTTGCTCATTCCTCATATTTCTCCGCTTATAACAGGTGGCTCAACCTGTGTTGAAAACAGGGAATATGTTGCTTCACGCCTTGCAGACGCAGGCTTGAAATATATGTTTGTCGGTCATAGTCATATTCAGGCAACCGATAAATTTGTGTCTGAAAAGGGAAATACAATAACAGAGGTTAATGTAGGCTCTCTTTGCGGCTATCCGGCTCCGATTGTTAATGTTGAGGTAAACGAGGATAAAACCTTAACCTATAAGGTTGATCATCTTGAAAGCTTTTGCCTTAACGGAAAAACGGTTGACGCTCAGCCGTTTCTTGCAAAGCACGCCTGTGATATTATTTTCAGAGTGTTAGAGTGTAAAAGCAAGAAGGAGTTTTCCGAAAGGCTGACTGCTCTCGGAATAAACGGCGAAAAGCTTGCTCCCGTTTGGTGCCTTGCAAAGCCACTTTTGAAAAAGATAAACACCTGCCTTGTTTGGGATGTTTATAAAGCACTCAAACGCCTTGGGCTTGCAAGGGATATTCCAAAGGCAGATGCGTTGCAGCTTCGGTATAAGCCGCTAAAAGAGGTTATCGGCGAGGTTTGGCTTTCTGCGCTTGACGGCGCATTAACTCCTCACGAGCGTGGAAGCGCTTATTATAATGTTGTGTGCGGTGCGCTTTGTATTCCGTCAAAAATTCTTAAAGATAATGCGGATATGAAGGAACTTGCACACGCCGCCGATAATATAATGACCGGCGGAGATATTAATAATCAGTATGCTACAATTTGAGTAGTATTACAAAAAATAAAAACGGTTGTTAGGAATTATTGTGATTGCCTAACAACCGTTATTCTTTATGCTTTTATTTGATTAAAGCTTTTATATCCTCTGCAATTTGCTCTGCGGTTAAATGATTTTGAATTGCAATTTCCTTCGCGGAAATTAAATCGTTGAATTTCTTTTCTCCGCCGAAATTTAAAACCTTAATATCATCACAGCCATAGTAAGAGGCAACCTTTTGACCGAAGCCTCCGTCAAGCACACCGTCCTCAACGGTTGCAATTATCTCGTGGTCTTTTTTAAGGCCGTCAAGTAATTCTTTGTCAAGCGCCGTGAAGAATATAGGGTTAACAACAGTAATCCTTGTGTTACAATCATTTTCCAAAATCTCTGCGGCTTTCATTGCAAGAGGCAGGGAATCGCCCAAGCCGATAACGGCAATTTTGCTGCCATGCTTAACGATTTTTCCTTTAACCGCCGTTTTTTCGTTAAGCGTTATTTTCTCTCCGTTACCGATAACGGCTTTCGGAACTCTTATTACAACAGGAGAGTTGTTTTGTTCAATCGCCCAATCAAGTGCGGCAAAGTATTCCTCCTTTGTTGCAGGTGCAAGTCCGATTATGTTAGGTATTGAGCTGATTAAAGCAATGTCATACATTCCGTTGTGGGTGCAATCTCCTCCGCCTATTCCACCGCCGAAAACAAGTATTGTTGCAGGATTACTGTTCATTGCAAGGTCTTGATTTAGTTGGTCGTATGTTCTTTGTAAAAAGCTGCTGAGCACCTCAAAAACAGGCTTTCCGCCGTTTTTGGCAATGCCGGAAATGAACGCAACTGCGTGCTCCTCCGCGATGCCTACATCAATAAATTGCTTTCCTGCTTTTTCGCGAAATTCCTGCGTTAAGCCCGTTGCGCCCGGAGTAGCCGCAGTAACGGCAATAACTGTTGGGTCGTTTTCCATCTTGCTTAATAAGTATTCAGCCGTTAAATCCTCATAGCCTTCCTCTGTGTGTTCTTGCGTATAAAACGCCGCCGGAAGCGCCCAATGCCCTGCCTCTTTATTTTCCATAGCCCAGTCAAGCCCTTTGCCTTTCAGCGTGTGAATATGAATAACTGTCGGGCGGTTTGTATCTTTAACATTTTCAAAAACTGAAATAAGCTTTTCAATATTGTTTCCGTCATCAACATAATAATAATCAAGTCCGAAGCTCTTGAAAAAGTTGTTTTCCGCCTTTCCGTTTGTTTCGCGAAGCAGTCTGAAGTTCTCATACATACCGCCTTGATTCTCGGCAATGGACATTTCATTGTCGTTAAAAATGATAATCAGGTTGCTTTTCAGCATTGCGGCATTGTTTAAGCCCTCAAAGGCTTCTCCGCCGGACATAGAGCCGTCGCCGATAACGGCAATTATGTTTTCCTTTCCACCGTTTAAATCTCTGCCCTTGGCAAGACCTGTTGCAAGCGAAATTGATGTTGAGGTATGACCTACCTTGAAGTAATCGTGCTCGCTTTCCGAGGGGGTTGTGTAGCCGCTTAAAGAGTAATATTTTTCAGGCTCGGTAAAGCCTTCTTTTCTGCCTGTTAAAATTTTATGTGTGTACGACTGATGGGAAACATCAAAAACAAATTTGTCCTTAGGCGAGTCAAAAACATAGTGAAGCGCAACGGTTGCTTCAACAAAGCCCAGATTAGAGCCCATGTGTCCGCCTGTAACGGTAACGCGCTTAATCAGAACATTGCGAATTTCCTGCGAAAGAGCATTTAATTCCTCTAAACTGCATTTTTTAATATCGGCAGGTGAGTTGATTTTTTGCAAAATATTTGTTTTGTTCATTGCAATTACTCCTTGACTTTTTGCTTTATTCGTTGTTATTATCTTTCGGTTTTGGGCTTTCTTTGCAAACAATTGCCGATTTAACGCAATGATTTTTTACATCCGTAACCTTAATTAAAAGCCCTTCGGCTTCAATTTCAAATGAAGCGTTTTCGGGCGGAACGGCTCCGAGCGCTTTAATAACAAGTCCGTTAAAGGTTTCACATTCCTTGTTTTTAACGGCAATTTTAAGTGTCTCTTCAAGCTCGTCAACGGTTGGATTTCCCGTTATCCTCCAAGTTTTTGAATCAAGGCTTTCAATTGCGTTAGGCTCCTCCTCGTCCTTATCATAATCAAAGTCGCCCACAAGCTCTTCAAGCAGGTCATTCATTGTTATTATTCCCGTTGTTCCGCCGTGCTCGTCAAGAACTATTGCAAAGCTGTTTTTGCTTTTTTTCATATTTTTAAAAAGCACATCAAGCTTTATGCTTTCGGGAACGAAATATGCAGGATGAACTGCGGTGCTTAAAACCTTTTCCTTCGTTTTTTCTTTAATGCGAAAATAATCCTTTGCGTCAAGCAAGCCGATAACATTGTCAACCGTTTCATCGCAAACGGGATAGATTTTGTGTCTGCTTGAATGGATTGTTTTGTCCCATTCTTCAAGCGTTTCTTCAAGCCAAAGCAGTGAAACCTCTGTTCTGTGAACGGCTATTTCTCCTGCTGTTAAATCGTCAAATTCAAAAACATTTTGAATTATTTCCTTTTCGGTGCTGTCTATCGTTCCGTTTTCAAAGCCGACATCAACACTCATTCTTATATCCTCCTCGCTAACCTCGTCGTCCTTTGAATTAGGGTCAATTCTTAAAAGACGCAAAACAGCGTTTGTTGATAATGTTAAGAATGAAACAAGCGGCTTGAAAATCTTCGAAACCGAATAAATTAAGCCGGAAAGAGCAAGCGCAATCGGCTCTGTTTTTTTCATTGCAACACGCTTCGGAACAAGCTCCCCGAAAACAAGCGTGAAATAAGATAAAATAAGCGTGATAAGTATAACAACTATGCTGTTGAGCGTTTCTGCCGGAATTCCTATTCCCGCTTTAAGAATAAGCTCAACAAGCGGCTTTGAAAAATTATCCGCGGCAAAAGCCGAGCCTAAAAATCCCGAAAGCGTTATTGCAACCTGAATTGTTGCAAGAAATCTTGCAGGCTGACCTGTCAGCTTAACAAGGCGTTGGGCTTTTTTGTTGCCCTCCTTTGCCATTTTAGCCATCTTATTGTCGTTCATACTGACTATTGCAATTTCCGCTGCGGCAAAAACGGCGTTTAGCGCAATTAAAAACACTTGCAGCAAAAGCATAAGCCAAATTGAATTTTTCAAAACAAACCCTCCGAGTTAGATAATTAGTTTTAAAATACATTATAAGCAGTTATTTGTCAATAAATCTACCTTTTATTTTTAAAGAAAATGTGAACTGCCGAATGATAAACTCAGTCGAAGGGCGGAATAATAATAAAAGAGATTAAACTCTTCGTCAAAATAGCCAAAAATGTTTGTTACAATTTTGTAATTTCTACAAAATTCGGAGAATTTAAAAAAATTTTAAAAAGGCCGTTTTGACTGTATTTAGAACGGTTTTAAGCATTTTAACCATATATATTGTTGTTTTTTAAGCGATTTTTTATATTACAAAAGTGTATCGAATTATTAAAAGGTCTTTATTTTTATAATACTTTCTGTTATAATGTCTTTTGTTAAATGTAATTGCAGTTAGGCAGGGCTTTTTTTCAGTCCGACACATATATATTATTCCGTATTTAAAGAGGGAAGAGCTTTGGAAAATTTTGTAATAAACGGCGGACATGAATTGTTCGGCGAGGTTAATATCAGCGGTGCAAAAAATGCTGCCGTTGCCATTATCCCTGCGGCAATTCTTGCCGATGATATAGTAAGAATTGAAAACATACCTAATATCTCCGATGTTTCGCTTATCATTAAGATATTAGACAGCTTGGGCGCTCAAATTAAAATGATTAATAAAGACACCATTGAGGTTGATTCAAGAGCGCTCAAATATCAAAAGGTTCCTTATGAGCTTGCATCTCATTTCAGAGCAAGCTATTATCTTATCGGCGCAATGCTCGGCCGCTTCAAGCGGGCAGAGGTGTCGCTTCCCGGCGGCTGCGATTTCGGCGACCGCCCGATAGACCTTCATATTAAAGGCTTTGAAATGCTCGGCGCAGATGTTAAAATTGTTGAGGGAATGGTTTGCGCAAAGGCTGAAAAGCTTGTCGGCAATTCTATTTATATGGATAATGTTTCGGTTGGCGCAACAATTAATGTTATGCTCGCCGCCGTTCTTTCAAGAGGGCTTACGGTTATTGAAAATGCCGCAAAGGAGCCTCATATAGTTGACCTTGCAAACTTCCTTAACTCTATGGGAGCAGATGTTAGAGGCGCGGGAACGGATGTTATTAAAATCCGCGGAGTAGAAAAGATGCACGGCTGCACCTATTCTATCATTCCCGATCAAATCGAAGCCGGAACATATATGGTTGCCGCCGCGGCGTGCGGAGGCGATGTGCTTATCAAGAATGTTATTCCAAAGCACCTTGAATCAATAAGCGCAAAGCTTGAAGAGGCAGGCGCGGAGATTATCGAATATGACGATGCAGTTCGCGTAACCCGCTTTAAGCAGTTAACAAAATGCAATGTAAAAACAATGCCTCATCCGGGATTTCCAACCGATATGCAGCCGCAAATGTGCGTTTTGCTTTCTGTTTCAAAGGGAACCTCAATCCTTTCCGAGTCGGTTTGGGATAATCGCTTTCAGTATGTAGGTCAGCTTATAAGAATGGGTGCAAATGTTCAGGTTGACGGCAAGATTGCCGTTATAGAGGGCGTTGAACGCTTAACAGGCGTTAAGGTTAAGGCAACCGATTTAAGAGCAGGCGCTGCAATGGTTATTGCGGGCTTGATAGCAACCGGCCAAACAACCGTTGAAGAAATTCAGTATATAGACAGAGGCTATGAAAATATAGTTGAAAAGCTTACTGCGCTCGGAGCTGATATAAAGCGTGTTACCGAAGAGCCTACGCAAACGGCAGTAAACGCAGGATAGTATAAATTCGTGGGGCGATATTTCGCCCCTTTTTTATTGGAGAATAGTGTGAAAAATCACACTATTCCTATTGTATTGCCCTCAAAATTTGCCTTTGGCATAATTTTGAGATGGCTGAATTCCCATTATACGCCTTATCCGGCTACAATAAGGTGTTAGGATTTTTAATAAACTATTTGTAGCCGGAAAGACTATGGGAATTTATATGGCAAAGGTGTGTCAGCTTTTTTCAGGAAGCAGCGGAAATTCAATATACATAGGTGTAAACGGCGAGGGAGTGCTTGTTGATATAGGCGTTTCAGCCAAAAGGTGCGAGGCGGCGCTCAATAATTTGGGAATTGCTCCTCAAAGCATAAAAGCCGTTTTTGTAACCCACGAGCATAAGGATCATATTGCAGGCGTTCGTGTTTTTGCTTCAAGATATAAAATTCCCGTTTTCGCTTCTCCGGCAACCTTGGAGGAGCTTTATTTCGCAGGAGTAATAAGCAGGGGCATTAAAGGCTATGAGATTAAAGACGCTGTTGATATGGGCAGTATGATTGTTGAAGCCTTTCATAATTCTCATGATGCGGCAGATTGCGTCGGCTATAAGCTTCACACAACGGACGGACGGAAAATTTCTGTTTGTACCGATACGGGATATGTAACCGAAGAGGCAAGAAAAACGCTTGCCGGTTCAGATCTTGTTTTTCTTGAATCAAATCACGAAACATCAATGCTCCAAAACGGACCTTATCCGTATTTTTTAAAGCAACGCATTTTATCAGACAGAGGCCATCTTTCTAACACCGCCTGCGATGAGTTTGCGCAGGAGCTTATAAAAAGCGGAACAACCCGCTTTGTTTTGTCGCATTTAAGCAGGGAAAATAATATTCCCGAAATTGCCAGGCAGTCTGCAATTTGTGCCTTTGATGAAATAGGCGCAAAGGAAAACACGGATTACAGGCTTTATGTTTCAAAGCCTGAAAACGACGGGGGGCTGATTATTCTTTGATAAGCGTTAATATAGTTTGCGTCGGCAAGTTAAAGGAGCAGTATCTTAAAGACGGATGTGCCGAATATCTAAAACGCCTGAAAGCGTTTTCAAGGGCTAATATAATTGAAGTCAGCGAGGAAAGGGCAGGCGATAATCCTTCACGGTCGGATATAAACGCCGTAATTGAAAAAGAGGGCAGGCGAATAATTGAAAGAATTCCCAAGGGCAGCATAGTTATTCCTCTTTGCATTGAGGGCAAAGAGCTTTCCTCTCCCGAGCTTTCAGAGGAAATTGAAAAAATCAGCCTTGATTATTCGTCAATAGCATTTATTATCGGCGGCTCGTTCGGGCTTTCCGATGAGGTTAAGTCGCTTGGTAAAATCAAGCTTTCTTTCGGAAAAATAACGCTTCCGCATCAGCTTGCTCGGCTTGTTTTGCTTGAACAGATTTACAGGGCTTTTTCAATATCAAATAATTCAAAATATCACAAATAAGAAAAACAGGGCTTCGGAACACTTCATTCCGTTAAGCCCTGTTTTTTTTGTAATATTTTTTGTGCAAAAACAATAAAAAATTCTTTATTTTTGCACAATTATTTGTTATATTATAATTAATAGAATTTTTCTGAAATGAGGAAATCGGATGACTGATGTAAAAACCAAGGTGCAGGAGGTAATTTCTCTTGCAAGAAAATATTGGAATTCGCACGGCAGCGTTTATGCTTTGTTATTCCTCTCCGTTCCAGCAATAGGTGCAAAGCCTGTCTGCACCGATGCCGACGGATTCAATCATATCGTCAAGTCTGTGATAGCGAAGTGAGGTAAAATGAAGCCTTTTGCAGATTTCATCAACCATTTTTTTATATTTTTCGCTATCCGGGTTGGTGTATTCCTTCAGCGTTTCCTTGCTCGGCTCACCGCCCTCTAAATCCTTGATAACGCGGCGGGTGATTAATTCCATTTCGGAATTTGAGCGGGAGAAATTAAGATATTTGCATCCGAAAACAAGCGGTGGGCAGGCAGGACGGATATGAACCTCCTTTGCTCCGCTTGCATAAAGAAATTCCGTTGTTTCACGAAGCTGTGTTCCGCGAACTATTGAATCGTCAATAAGAAGCAGGCTCTTTCCGTTTATAAGGTCATAAATCGGAATAAGCTTCATTTTTGCAATAAGGTTTCTTTTGCTTTGATGGGTTGGCATAAACGAACGGGGCCAGGTTGGTGTGTATTTAACAAACGGTCTTGAAAACGGCACCTTTGATTCGTTTGCATATCCGATTGCGTGAGCAATTCCCGAATCGGGAACACCTGCAACAATATCGGGCTTAACATTATCCCTCTTTGCAAGCAGCCTTCCGCAGTTGTATCTCATTTTTTCAACGCTTATGCCCTCGTAGGAGGATGATGGATATCCGTAATAAATCCAAAGGAATGTGCAGATTTTCATATCCTTTCCCGGTGCAACAAGGGTTTTAACCGAGTCGGCGGTCATAACAACTATTTCTCCCGGTCCAAGCTCCTTGAAGTCGGTGTAGCCAAGGTTAAGATACGCAAAGCTTTCAAAGCTTGCACAGTAGCCGTTGTCTTTTTTACCGAGCACAATAGGCGTTCTGCCCATTTTATCTCTTGCGGCGTAAATTCCCTTAGGTGTCAAAATAAGCATGCTCAGCGAGCCGTCAATAATCTCCTGCGCATATCTTATTCCTTCAACGAAGTTTTCCTTTTGATTAATAATAGCGGCAACAAGCTCTGTTTGGTTTATTCCGCCGTTTTGCATTTCAAAAAAATGTGTGTTTGTTTTAATAATTGATTCAACTATTTCATCCGAATTGTTGATTTTTCCAACTGTTGTTATTGCAAAGGTTCCGTGGTGTGAGCGCACAAGAATGGGCTGTGCCTCAAAATCGGAAATGCAACCGATTCCCATAGTGCCCTGCATATCGTTTGATTCTTTCGTGAATTTGGTTCTGAAGGGTGCGTTTTCAATGTTGTGAATTGCCTTGTCAAAGCCGTTTTCCTCGCTGAAAACAGCAAGTCCCGCACGGCGTGTTCCAAGGTGCGAATGATAATCAACACCGAAGAATAAATCAAAAACGCAGTCTTCCTTTGAAGCAACTCCGAAAAATCCGCCCATAATAATTGCCCTCTCTTGTTATTGAGTAATATTTTTCTTTTCAATATTATAACAAAAACAAACCGAAACGCAATATGTTTTATTATATAATTTTTAATTTTAAGCAAATTTTTCTGTAATGGAAAGGAGTACATTTATGGAATATATAGGTAAAAAGGAAAAAACAAGCTTCTATTTGGGATTGAGCGGACAAAACCTCGTTTATTCGCTTATCGGCGCTTCGTTTTTTACTTATTTTATGACGGATATTGCAATGTTTCCCACAATTGCGGTTTCCGTGCTGCTTATTATTATGAAGGTTTGGGATGGAATAAACGATCCCATTGTTGGCTCGTTTATCGATAGGCACACCTTTAAAAACGGAGAAAAGCTACGCCCGTTTTTAAAATACACTCCGCTTCCCGTCGGGGTCTCAACGGTTTTGCTTTTTGTTGTTTTTTCAACAAGAGAGGATCTTTTATGGCTTCGAATTGCATATTTTGTTATTATGTATATCTGCTGGGACCTTGCATATACCGTTCAGGATGTTTCTATTTGGGGAATAACATCTGCTGTTTCGCCGAACACCGATGAAAGAGACCGCTTTGTTCAGTGGGCAAGAACCTTTGGCTCGTGTGTTTACAGCGTTTTCAGTGTTGGCATACCGATGGCACTTGAAATGCTTGCTAATGCAACCGGAAAAAGCCTTGCGTTGATAACTTTGGTTTTTGCAATTATTTTCGGCCTCGGAGGCTCAATGCTCAGTATGAGATGCTATGCCGCACAGGAGCGTGTTCGTGTTGTTAAGGAGGAGCAGCAAGCCTCTATGGCTGAAAGCTTTTCGCTTCTTTTCAAAAATAAAATGCTTTTGCTTGTAACTCTTGCAAATTTATTCGGTGCACTCGGCTTCGGTGCAAATCTTGTAACATATTTCTTTAAATACGAAATACCGGCTGATTTCCTCGGAGAAGGCAGTCTTATCGGTGCGTTGGGGCTAACAACTATTTATTACATTATAACAGGTCTGCCCGGCTTCTTGGGAATGATGCTTGCCGATAAAATCAAAAGGCTTTGCAAGGGTTATGTTAATGCAATGATATTTATGCAAATATGCAATATTATCGTTAGGGTTATTGCGTATTTCATCGGCTTTGAGGGAAACAGACTTTGGATTTCGCTTGCTATTATCGGAATAGGATGTATTCCGCTCGGTGCCGGCGCAATAGCTCAAACCTCTGTTTTTTGCGACAGTATAGATTATATGGAGTGGAAAACAGGAAAAAGAACAGAGGGAATAACCTTTTCTATGCAAACCTCGTTTACCAAAATATCAAGCGGCATAACCGCCGGGCTTGCGGCTCTTGCTCTTCATCTTCTGAATTATAAAGCAATTGACGGTGCGTCTGTTTATGTAGGAACGCAGAGCGCAGCGTTTGATAAGTGGATATGGCCTCTTGTAATTTTAACACCCGCCTTTGCAAGCTTGTTGTTTATCATTCCGCTCTTGTTTATAAATTACACTCCCGAAAAGCGCAGGCAGGTTGAAGGCGACCTAAAAGCACGCAGGGAGCAGGCGGAAAAATAATATTAATAACGAAATAATAAACGGGACAGCATTATGCTGTCCCGTTTAAAGGTGTTTCTTCTTTGCTTTCGTTTATTTCATATTAAACGGATTGCTTCCGCTGATAAGACCAAGACCTGAGGGTCCTCTATTTATGTTAAGTCCGCTGTAAATCAAATAATATTTTCCGTTTGCATACAAAAGGGAGGAGCGATACAGCCCCTTGTTATCCCATTTTGAAGTGCTTCTTGTTGGGGAAAGAAGAAGCTGTGCCTTTGAATAATCCCTATTGTTAGCAGAAAATGAATAGTATAAATCCATTTGCTGTCTGTCTCTTGTTTTTGGATAATATGCGGAGATAGCCATTTCATAGCCCTTTGCAGTGTGAATAACATCAAGGTGCCACGGATAAAGCTCCTTATCGTCAAATTCAACCGGGATATTTATGATTTCGCTCCATTTTTTTCCGTCGGTGCTTTCTCGATAATCAATTGAATATCTTGTGTTTTCGTTGATAGCCCACATTTTGTATTTGCCGTTTTCATAAATAATAGCAGGGCTTAAAAAGTCATATTTGTTCATATCCGCAACTATCATATCCTCTGCGGAAGACCAATGAACGCCGTCTGTTGTTGTTTTTCTCCTCAAAACAACATGATTATCGTGAGGTCTGTCGAAAAATCTCCACCAACATTCAAGGGTGCCTGTGTCGGAATTATAAACAAGCTCTGTGTCGGAATTATAGATTTGTCCGTGCTCATAATCTGACGGCATAGGTTCAAGAGGATTTGAAAAGCCCTTCGGCGTTTCCCACTTTTTTAAATCATTGCTGACAGTTATGTGCGGGTTTTCATATTTATCGTCGCATTTCGGATATGGGGTGTAAGCACACCAATATTTATATCCGTTCCAGCCGTTTTCAAAATAAACAAGAGACGGATGGTAATTATATGTATTTCCGTATGAGCTAACAATGTCAAGCGGAGCAGAAGCGTTTGTGTTGGCGTTTTTAATATAAATTCGGCAGGAAGCCCGTGCACCGTTTTTTGTTGCCGTAATGATTGCCGTGCCGGCAGCCTTTGCCGTTATCGTTGCAGAGTTAACAGATACACAGTCTGCGTTTGAGCTTTCCCATTTAACGCCGTTTGCAGAGCCGTTTAGCTCCTTTGAGAGGTTAAGCGATTTGCCCTTATTAAGCGTGTAGCTGCTCTTTTTGAACGAAAATTCAGAGTCATATTCTGTAACGGTAACGGTTATTTTCTGCGTTTCGCAGCCTATTGAGGCGCTGATAACCGCCGTTCCGGAGGAAACACCTGTAACGCATCCGTTTTCAACACGGGCAACCTCGGCGTTGCTTGATTGCCAAGCAACCGCTTCGTTTGAATATTTGGGATAAAGGCTGAAATCAATTTGAACGCTTTCACCCTTTTCGCAAACAAAATCGCCATTTTCAATATTAAGCGAGGAGGCAGGCACAATTCCGCCTTGCACATCCTTAAAATCCGTGTTTTTTATATATCCTGTTTTAATTTTATTGCCGTTTGTAAAAACCGCCTTGCTCCATTTTTTGCTTGAAGCAAGTATTTCGATTTTTACGCCCTCGTCTGCCTTTCCGCAGGGCAAAGCAAGGCTGAACGGCGAAATATATATATTTGCTTTTTTTGCCGAAACGGCAGTTTTGAAGCCTGAATCTTCAAGCTGAATTTTGTTCATTGAAAAGGCAAATGCACCGCATAAAGCAGCATAAGTGCAAATCAATATAGCCGTCGTTAATACAATTATTGTTGTTTTTTTCTTTTTTTTCATAGCAGAAAATCTGTTCCTTTATCAGAAATATGCGTTAAGGCTGATGTCTCTTATAAGCCATTCGCCGTTTTCGTATGTGTAATAAATGCTTGCAGAGCCGGTTTCTCCTCTAATCTCCTCGGTATTCTCAGCACTGTTTGCAATTTTATAGGTGTAATCAAAATCAAATGCAAGGCAAATATCCTTACTTGCACGGCAGTTAAGCTCATAATCTTCAAAGCCGTTTTTAACTGCAATGCTTGAAACGGTTATATCCGAAACGCTTATATAGCTGTTGCCGAAAAATGCCGATTGCTGAATATCGGATATAAGCGAGGAAAAGTCTTCGTCGGAAAAGGATTCCGAAAATCCGAGTGCATTTTTATCCGCATTGTCGGAAAGTGCCGAAGAGTATATTGCCTGAACGCTTTGGGATGCCTTGTCGGCAAGCGAATTAAAGCCTCCCTCGGAAAGCTTCATATTAACATATATTTTATTTTCGGAATTTGTTATGCTTATTTTTTGCGTGTATTCCTCGCAGCTTGCATTAATTGCTTTAAGCTCGTGCTCGCCCTCAAAAATATGGTCAATTCTGTATTCGTCATAATAAACGGTTTTATTCTCGTCGGCGCTCTTTGCAGATATTGTTTGAGCTTTGGAAACGCTTATTCCGTCAACGGTAATTTCTGTTGCACACGGAGCAAAAATAACCGCACTGCAAATGCCGTTTTCCGATATGCAGGCAGTGTAGCCGTCATAAAGCCAAAAGCCGTTTTTCGTTTGCTTAACGGAAATGTAATAAACACCGGTGTCTCCGCCCTCCGTTATATATCTGACGCTGTAATAAATAACACCGTTTTCCTTTTTATCAGCCTGCACCTCAAAATCCAAAATGGGAGATGCACTCAATGAAAAGCCTTCGGGATTTTCCTTGCAAAAGCGCTCAAACGCTTCGTATGAAACGAAGGGAGATGAGCCGAAATCTGAATTATCGTAAACCTTTTTCAAATCTCCGTTTATTATGCTTTTAATATAAGCATCAACAAATCTGTTTGGATTGTGCTTTGGGGAAAGCAACGGGAAGGCAAAAACAAATATCGCAATAAGTAAAGCAGCAAAAGCGGTAATGAATGCTGCCTTGATGATATTGCTTCTTTTTTTGCTTGCGTTTATATTTTGTTCCCGTTCCTCCAAGCGTTCCTCCTCGGATTTTTCGGGCTTTTTGCCGAAAAGTCCGTAATCGAATTCGCTTTCTTCGGCATCGTTTTCGGGTGCCTTTTCTTCGTTTTCTAATTTATTATCCATTTGTTCCTCATTGCCTATTGACTTAAAATGATTAAAAATTTTTCTCTGTATTACAGAGTACCATACAGCTAAGGCTTTGTCAACAGGATTGCAAAAATATCATTTTTTTGACAAAAAAAGCATAAAAAAGCTCTGTATGAGGGAAATCTCAAACAGAGCTCTTACATTAATTTGAAGCGGGTTGATAATTCGGAACATATTTTAAAAGCGTTTCGCGAACCGTTTCGTTATTAATCTGCGAAAGATCTTTAAGCATTGAATCAAAGAATTCCTTCGGTATCTCGATAGGCTGAGTAACATATATTTTTTCAAGAGCAGTTGTTTTTCTTGTTTCCATTTCACTTTCCATTGCAAGCTCTTCAAACATTTTCTCGCCCGGGCGAAGTCCTGTTATTTCTATTCCTATATCGTCAACCGTATATCCCGAAAGATGAATCATATTAACGGCAAGGTCCATAATTTTAACAGGCTCTCCCATATCAAGAACAAAAACCTCTCCGCCGTTTGCAAGTCCGCCCGCTTGGCAAACAAGCTGTGCGGCTTCCGGAATGGTCATAAAATATCTTTCAATATCAGGGTGTGTTAAGGTAATAGGTCCTCCTCGTTCAATCTGCTTTTTGAATATCGGAATAACAGATCCGTGAGAGCCCAAAACATTTCCGAATCGCACTGCCGAATAATTTGTATGCTCGGAAACGGTGTTCATATATTGAACAATAATCTCCGTCAGTCTTTTTGTGCAGCCCATAACATTTGTTGGGTTAACTGCCTTGTCGGTTGAAAGGGTAACCATTCTTTCAACGCAGTATCTGTCGCAGGCAACGGCAACATTATATGTTCCGAAAACATTGTTTTTAACCGCCTCGCAGGGACTCTCCTCCATAAGCGGAACATGCTTATGCGCTGCGGCGTGAAAAACAACATCCGGCTTGAATTCCTCAAAAACGGCGCAAAGCCTGTCCATATCCCTAACAGAGCCGATTCGCACCTCAATATCAATTATATCTCCGTAATTGTTTTTCAAATCATTTTCAAGCTCAAACGCACAGTTTTCATATATATCAAAAATAACGATTTTTTTAGGGTTGTATCTTGCAACCTGATTGCAGATTTCAGAGCCGATTGATCCGCCTCCGCCTGTTACAAGCACCGTTTTGCCGATAAGATAGCGGCAAACCTTTTTGTCAAGCTTAACCTCGGGGCGTGCAAGAAGGTCGGTTATTTCAATATTTCTTATTTTTCTCATTTTTCCGCCCTCTTCAAGAAATTCGTTAACAGAGGGGGATATTTTTACATTGCATTTTGTTTGCATTGCAAGGTCAATTATTTCCTTTTGCCTTGCCTTTGAAGCGGAGGGCAGACAAATCATAATAATATCTATATTGTGCAGCCTTGCAAGCCTCGGTATGTCGGCGCAGGTGCCCCTAACCTTAACTCCGTTAATTCTTTTTCCGAGCTTTGTGGGATTATCATCAACCGCTAAAACGGGATAGCCGTCCCTATAATTATTGATTATCAGTTCATTTATAAAGAAATTCCCCATAAAGCCCGCACCGACTATCATAACGCGCTTGTGCTCACCTGAATATTTAAAGGCGTGATGGCGCAGAAATTTATAAAGCCTAAAACCTATTCTCGGCACGCAAAGGGCAACAAATTCAAGAACAAACATTAAGAAATATGCATAAAAGGGGAGCCAGCCGAAAACGCCGAGCAGCTTGTTGAAAATTATTCTGTCAGTAACAAAAAGAACGCAGGTTGAAAGCACTGCGGAAATAAGGTTTCGAGATATTTCATCAATTCCCGCAAAATTCCAAACGCTTGAATAAAGGTCTAACCTTTTATTTATAAAGAAGAGAATAACACTGACGAAAGCAAGATGACCGTAATTAAAAAGAATATTGCTGTATTCCGTTGCACGAATATGTCCGCCCATAGTGAGATAAACAATGCAGGCGTTGGCAAAGAAATAAAGCGATAGGTCAACAAGCGCAATAATTCCTTTTTTGCACATGGAGGATATTTTTGCCGCTTTCGGATTGTTATTCATATTTTCACTTCCCTTTAAGCATAATTTTACATATTTTATTTTATATCAAAAGCGGCTTTTTTTCAATGCTTTTGTTATTTTTTTGTTCATCGGGTTTACAAATTTGCAGTTGTGTCAAACTAAAAAGAAAATATTGCTAAATTAACTCTTTGTTCGGTTGAAAAAATTTTGTGTTTTGTTATAATATTTGTGATAACATTTGATTTAGTTTAAAGGTGATTGAAATGAACAGGTTAAAAAACACTCAGCTTGAACACACAACCCCGGAAAGCGTCGGAATAAAAAGCTCTAAAATTAAGGCATTTATCGATGAGATAAACGAAAAAAAGCTTGGGCTTCAAAGCTTTACGGTTGTAAGGCATAATAAGGTTTGTGCGCAGTGCTTTTGGAAGCCATATTCGGCCGATTATCCTCATGTTCTTTATTCAATGAGTAAATCGGTAACATCAACGGCTGTCGGCTTTGCAGTAAGCGAGGGCTTGCTCAGCCTTGACGATAAGGTTTCGGATTTCTTTCCGGAATATAAAAGCGCAAGGCTTCACGCTAATAAAAAATTAACCGTTCGTATGCTTTTAACAATGCGCTCGGATAAGCTTATAACGGTTGCAGATGAAAAGGGCGGCAAGGATTGGATAAAGCAGTTTTTTGATGCTCCGTTTCTTCTTCCTCCCGATTCAAAGTTTAATTACATATCGGAAAATACCTTTATGCTTTCGGCAATAATTTCAAAAATAACGGGAATGAGTATGCTTGATTATCTTTATCCCCGTATGCTTGGGCCTCTCGGAATCGAAAAGCCGTTTTGGGAAACAGACGGAAAAGGGAATAACTCTGCCGGATGGGGATTATATATGAAATCAGAGGACCTTGCAAAGTTCTTTTTGCCTTATATAAACGACGGAAAATGGATAGACGGAACACAGCTTGTTCCTGCTTTTTGGGTGCGTGAGGCAACTAAAAAGCAAACCGATTCGGTAAACGACGGATATATTGATAATATGTGCGGCTATGGCTATCAGTTTTGGCGCAATCCCATTGCAAACAGTTACAGGGCAGACGGTCTTTTCGGTCAAAGATGCTTTATGTTTCCGGAATATGATGCCCTTGTTGTTCTTAACTCGGGCGAATCGGAAGACTATAAAATAATGAAGGTTTTTTGGAAATATTTCCCCGAATGCTTTGAAGGTGATTCCTTTGAGGAAAACGAAAAGGAATATTCGGATCTTCAAAAAGCTATATCCGCCTGCACGGTTGAGGAGCTTGAAGCAACGCCGAGAAATAGCGAGGCAGAGCAGAAAATCAGCGGCAGAAAAATCAGATGCAGTGCTAATAAATACACCTCTGTTATCTCCGTTTCAATTTTGCAAATGCTTTATAATAAGCCGGGCGAAATCAACCAAATGACTTTTGATTTTGATGATGAGGGGCTTTTGTTCACTTGGCGTGAAAAGGATGAGGTAAACACAATAAGAGCGGGTATGAACGGCGAATACGGTGTTTCCGAAATTCATCTTAAAGACCTTCATTATCACGCATATTCAAAGGCGGCTTGGCAGAAGGACGGAACTCTTAAGCTTTGGATAAGGCCTGTTGAAACAGCTCATGTAAGGAAGCTGACATTTGATTTTTCGGGCAACAGAATCAAGATAACAAACGAAATGAGCCCCAAATTCGAGGAGCTTGCAATTTATAATTTCACATTTTTAGGCTATCCCATTAAAACTCGGGGTGCCGAAAATGCAGTCATAAAAATAGTGCACGATGTTGGACTGCCGATTTTCGAGCCGAATTTCTACGGAGCATTTGAATAATAATTTCATATTAGAAAGAAACGCAGAGCATTTATCCAAATGCTCTGCTTTTTGTTACCTGCGGTTATTTATTTCTTTTTCTTTTAATAGCCTTTGCAATTATTATTCCTGCTCCTGCCGCAAGCACAATTGCACCAGCAACACCGCAAGCTATCGGAAGAAAAATATTCTTATATTCATAGTATCCGTGATTTCTTATGTATGCGTTGCTTTCCCTATAATCGGTTATATCGTCAAACATAAGAAGCTCACTTGAGAAATTGCTTAAATCGTTTTCTTTAAGCGTTATTGTTCTTATTCCGTGATTGTTGCCGTAGCTGAAAAAGGTTGTTCCCGGAACGGCAATTAGTTTTATGCCCTTGTATTCGCCTGCAAAGCTGTTTACATGGTCGTGTCCGAAAAACGCACCGAGTATATCACCCTGCTCAACCCAGCTTTCAAACTGTCCGTGGTTGGTGTTAGGAGGGCAGGGGCCCTCGTTTACGCTTCCCTCATATATGTATTCACTGTTTGCAACATAGTATTTTCCGCTGTGTGAGCCGTTTCCGCTGACTGCGCCCTTTGTGCTCCTCTTAACCTCTGTCAGCATATCGTAAACCTCGGGAACCGCTATGTGCTGAAACAGAAGCGACGGCATAGGCACGCCGTTGTTTTGCGCTTTAAGCTCGTTTGAGGTTTTTATATACCACTGGGTTTGATCCTCGTGAACATATCCGTATCCGCCGCCCTCTTCCTCGGGTGCATACGGATTAGAGTCCATAAACCAAAGGTTGAAAATATCCCTTTGCCCCTGTGAGTCCTTTATCGGCAGATTGTAGGTGCAAACGCCTGTCATCTCCTCGCCCTCAACGGCAAGGCAGGTGTTGTATTTTTGATAGCAGGAAAGCAAAAATTCCTTTGCCCTCTCAACAGATTCATCATCTGTGCCCTCGGCAATTCCCTCGTGGTCGTGATTGCCGAAAACAAGTGCAAACGGAATGCCTGCGTTTTCTATAACAGAGCAAACCTCGTCTATGGCTTTTTCTGTTTTTTCTTTTGTAACACCTTTCCAGGCACCTGCCGTGTTATCGCCCAAAAGAACGATTAAATCGGGATTTGTTTTTTCAATGGCGTCTGTCATAAGAGCCATTGTTGCCTTTTGAGGCGTGTCTGTGTCCTGAATGTCGGAAAGGATAAGTATTTTAAATTCGCCGTTATTGAATTTTAACTGTGCTTTATCGGATGTTTCAGAAGCAATGGCAGAAATTGCCGAAGATGATATAGCCATAGTAAATGCAATAATTAATGAAAGCAGGCGATAAGCCGTTTTCTTGCCTTTCATAATTTTCCCTCTCTCAGTAGCTATTAATTTTGACTTTCGTTTTTTTCTTTAAGTGATTTAATAAAATCAATGAGCCCGTCGGTGCAGTTGGCTTTAACAATTATAAAGCCTTGATTAACCGACAGCATAATATAAAAATTTGTTTTTGTTTCAATGATTTTGTAAATCTTTGAATATTCAAGCTTCGTTTCGCCGTTTTCCGTTTTTTCGCGAACATAATTATCAAAAAATTCAAAATCGGCAACGCACGAGGTTATTGCCTTGTTTGAATAATATGTTTTTTTAACGGTCTTTTTGAATGAAGCAGTAAAAATAACCGCCGAAAGCAGTAACGCTAACACCAAAACAAAAACGGTTGAAGGCTCCTTTGTTGCGTATAAAACAACTCCCATCAAAAGAACATACAAAACAGGAAGCGTTATCATTATTGCTTTAAGGCCTTTTTGCTTTAACAAAACCGATTTGTTATATTTACTGTATTCCTCAAAGCTGTATGCGGTTTGAGTTTTAAATAAAGGCTCCATAAATTCTCCTTTTTATTCGGGATATTTTAAATCGTCCTTTGTCCAGTTTTGAATAACCTCAAGAAACGCCCTTGCTTCTTCCTTTGCCTGTGCAAGATTATGGTCGTTGCAGTTTCCGCATTCCTTCATTGTTGTGCCGGGAATCATTCCCCAAAAATCAGCAATATACTGAAAAGCTTCTTTAATGAGATTGATTGAATAGCCGTCCGAAAGGGAGCGGGTAAGGAAATAAAAGCCCGTGCGGCAGCCCATAGGTCCGAAATAAATGATGTTTTCTCCGAATTCGGTGTTGCGCACGTATGTTGCAAAAATATGCTCAATAGTGTGCATGGCTGCATTGGTCATAACAGGCTCTCTGTTTGGCTCACGCATTCTAATGTCATAGGTTGTAATATCGTCGTCAATACGGCTGATATAAATGCCCTTTTTAAGCTTGTTGTGGTCTATTTGAAAGCTTGGAATAGTTTTCATTTTACTTTCACTCCTGTTAAAAATGATATATTGTCGGTACAGTCTCCGCCCGATGCGCCGCCGAAAAAGCATTTGATAATATCAATTGCTTCGTTTTTGGCATCCTCAAAAAGCTTAAAAAAGCTTTCGTGCCTTTTGCCGGCTTCAAACGGAGAAGTCCATACGCCGTTATTTATATTAGCATATTTTTTTGCATTTTCCAAGTCGTCTGTGCGAAGGAAAGAAGAAATTTTAAAATTTTTTGTTAAAGGAGCCGCCGCACTCTCCAAAGCACGCATGGCTTTTTCCTTTTTGCCGTTTGCGTCAAGAAGAAGCCTTTGAGCGTGTTTTGTGTCGTCAATAGCGGTTTTAACCTCCTGTGCAGTAACGCTCATCGGAGCAACAACCTGCGAGGCATAGGAAAGCATTTCGGCAATTTCTGCCTTTTCGCTTACAGTGCAGTAAAAGGTTTTGTCTGTTTCAAATGCCTTTGGAGCCTCAATCCCCATTTTCAGCGAAAGCAAAAGCGAATCAAGAGAAAGCTCAATCGTGTTGTGAACGGAATTTGGGTTAAGAGCCCTGTTTTTGTCTGTTATCAAATCCTGAATATAATAAACAAACGGGTGGCATTTCCTGTCAAGCGCATAGTGCATAATGAAGCCTGCGGCATAGCTTTTTGCCGTGTTTGGATTTTTTGAGCATTGCAGATATTCGGCAAAATAATCAAGAATATCTCCCGGCATTGCTCTGTGAAGTGCAGATCCCGTGCCTCTTAATGATTTTCCCCTTTGCCAAGGGAGCGCTCTGTGAAAAAAGAATATGTCGGGCCCCTGTGCGCCTATATAAACTGCGTTTTCGCAAACGGTAAAATCAACCGTGCTTTTCAGCCTCTCCATAAGCTCCTTTGCGAAAATATAATGCGTTGAAAATGCAGGCATTTTATAAACCTCCGAAATCCGATTGAAATTCCTTTTCAATTATTTTTTTCATATCCTCGGGAAAGTCGCAGGAAACGGTTATCTCCTTTTCGGTAACGGGGTGCGTAAAATAAACCGTTTTGCAGTGAAGAGCCTGCCTGCTTATTTCCTCGCTCGCCTCGCCGTAAAGCGTGTCGCCGAGCAGGGAGGCGCCTATGCTTGAAAAATGAACACGAATTTGATGAGTGCGTCCCGTTTCAAGATTAATTTTCAAAAGCGAATATCTGTTGCCTGAGCAAATCGGCTCATAATGAGTAACGGCACGCTCGCCGTTTTCATTGACGCCTCTTTTTATGATGCTTTTGCCCAGCCTTGCAATCGGTGCGTCTATTGATGATGCCTTTTCAAATTTACCGCACACTATTGCGTAGTAATCCTTCTTGATTTTTCCCGCAAGCTTTGCCGCCGCAAGCTCGTTTTTGGCAACAACAACAATTCCGCTTGTATCTCTGTCAAGGCGATAAACGGCACGAAATGCAGTTTGCTCTCTTATATATCCCGCAACGGCGTTTGAAAGTGCGTCGCCCCTGTGGTTTCTGCTTTCGTGAACGGGCATAAAGGGCGGCTTGTTGACTGCAAGAATGTCCTCGTCCTCATAAAGAATTTCAATTTTTTCTCCCGAGGGCTCCGGCATTTCTCCCTTGCTCTCTATTGAAATTTCAAGCTTGTCTCCCGTGTTAAGAGCTGCAATGGTCTTTTCCTGCCTGCCGTTTAGCATTATTCCGTTTTCCGTTTGCTTTAAGCGTGTTAAAAGGGAGGCGGAAATGCCGAATGAACGCAGAAAATCCCGTATTTGCCGCTTATTATCCTTTTCTTCAATAATAAAAGTAATCCTTCTCATAGCCTAATTATACATTTATTTTTCTTTTAAAGCAATAAGGTGTTGCACTAATGATATAAAAATGGTATTATGTAAAAAAAGATTCTGACGGAAAGCAGCTTATCTTCTGACCGAAAGTGCGTATATCGGCAGGCGTTTTGCGCCTTTTTTGCTGAATATCCGTGCCTTCGGGCACGGTTTTTTGCTTTCTGTTCACATTAAGAGAGGGTTGTTTTATGGAAACAAGAGTTGCCGTTATCGGCATTATAGTTGAAAATAAAAACAGCGTTGCCGAATTAAACGCTCTTTTGTCGGAGCACGGCGATTATATCATAGGCAGAATGGGCGTTCCCTATGATAAAAAGGGAGTAAGCATCATTTCCGTTGCGGTTGATGCTCCTCAGGACGCCATTAATGCGCTAAGCGGCAGCATCGGCAGGTTGGAGGGCGTGTATGCCAAAACAGCATATTCAAATGTGTAACGCTTTAATTGATAAGCTTGACAGAGGCTCAGAGCTATCTCACGAGGAATATCTTTATTTGATTAAAAACAGAGAGCTTTGCCGTGATGAGCTTTATCAAAGGGCGTCTGCAAAACGAAAAAAATATTTCGGCAGAAAAATCTATATAAGAGGACTTATTGAGTTTACCAATTACTGCAAAAATGATTGTTATTACTGCGGTATAAGGCGCTCAAACGCTTCCTGCGAAAGATATAGGCTTTCACATGATGATATCATTCTTTGCGCAGAGGAGGGATATAGGCTCGGCTTCAGAACCTTTGTTCTTCAAGGCGGAGAAGACCCTTATTACACAGATGATATTCTTTGCAAAATTGTTTCGTCAATAAAAAGCCGCTTTCCCGATTGTGCGCTAACGCTTTCTCTCGGTGAAAGAAGCACGGAAAGCTATAAAAGGCTCAGGGAAGCAGGTGCAGACAGATATTTGCTTCGCCACGAAACCTCCTGCAAGGAGCATTATTCAAGGCTTCATCCCAAAGAAATGAGCTTTGAAAACAGGATTAAATGCCTTGAAGAATTAAAGAAGCTCGGTTATCAAACGGGTGCGGGCTTTATGGTCGGCTCTCCGTTTCAAACAGATGAAATGCTTGCAGATGAGCTGATATTCCTGAAAAAGCTGAATCCGCAAATGGTTGGCATTGGGCCGTTTGTTCCGCATAGCGGCACGCCGTTTGCAGATAAAAGCGCAGGCACGGCAGAGAAAACCCTGTTTATGCTTTCGCTTATCCGCCTAACGCTTCCAAGAGTGCTTTTGCCGGCAACAACGGCACTCGGAACGGTTGATCCAACGGGTAGGGAAAAGGGAATATGTGCCGGCGCAAATGTTGTTATGCCGAATTTATCTCCCGTTTCGGTGAGAAAAAAATATATGCTTTATGATAATAAGATTTGCACGGGCGATGAGTCTGCGCAGTGCATTGTATGTTTAAAAAGAAGAATTGAATCGGTTGGGTGTGAAATTGTAACAGACCGAGGGGATTATAAAGGAGAAGAAAAAGATGAGTAATTACAATCCGAAATCAATGAAGGCGGAGGAATTTATCAGCGATGAGGAAATAAAGGAAACGCTCGCCTTTGCCGATGAGCATAAAAACGATTTGGAATATATAGATAAAATAATTGAAAAGGCAAAGCAAAGAAAGGGATTGAGCCATAGGGAAGCAAGCGTGCTTCTTGCCTGCGAGAATGAGGAGAAAAACAACGAAATATATGATCTTGCCGAGCAAATAAAAAAGGATTTTTACGGCAACAGAATAGTTATGTTTGCTCCGCTTTATCTTTCAAATTATTGTGTAAACGGCTGCCTTTATTGCCCTTACCATTTGAAAAATAAGCATATCGCAAGAAAAAAGCTTACTCAGGAGGAGGTTGCAAGGGAGGTTATTGCGCTTCAGGATATGGGCCATAAAAGGCTTGCAATCGAAGCGGGCGAGGATCCTGTTAATAACCCGATTGAGTATATCCTTGAATGTATAAACACAATCTATTCGATTAAGCACAAAAACGGCGCAATAAGGCGTGTTAATGTTAATATTGCGGCAACAACCGTTGAGAATTACAGAAAGCTTAAAGAAGCCGGAATAGGAACATATATTCTTTTTCAGGAAACATATCATAAAGAAAGCTATGAATATCTGCATCCCACGGGACCGAAGCATAATTATGCTTATCACACGGAGGCTATGGACAGAGCTATGGAGGGCGGCATAGACGATGTTGGCATCGGCGTTCTTTTCGGCCTTGATAAATACAGATATGAATTTGCAGGGCTTTTGATGCACGCCGAGCATCTTGAAGCCGTTCACGGAGTCGGCCCCCACACGATAAGCGTTCCCCGTGTTAAGCGAGCAGATGATATAGACCCGAATGAATTTGATAATTCGCTAAGCGATGAAATGTTCTGCAAAATCGCTGCCTGCATAAGAATTGCCGTTCCTTATACGGGAATGATTGTTTCAACGAGGGAAACTCCCGAGGTGCGTGAAAAAATTATCCGTCTTGGAGTAAGCCAGATAAGCGGTGGCTCAAGAACCTCCGTCGGCGGCTACTGCGAGGAGGAGCGTCCGCACGATACAGAGCAGTTTGATGTTTCAGACAACAGAACGCTCGATGAGGTTGTAAACTGGCTTATGACGGCAGGATATATTCCGTCCTTCTGCACTGCGTGTTACAGAGAGGGCAGAACGGGCGACAGGTTTATGAGCCTTTGCAAATCCGGTCAAATTCAAAATTGCTGCCATCCAAATGCGCTTATGACCTTAAAGGAATTTTTGATGGATTATGCCTCTGATGACACACGCAAAAAGGGCGAAGCGCTGATTGAAAAGGAAATAGATAATATCGGCAAGGATAAGGTTAAGGAAATAGTCAGAGAACGCCTTGTTAAAATTGAAAACGGAGAGAGGGATTTTAGATTTTAGTTTAAAGAGGTGGATTTATGGGATTTAATGACACTCCAAGCGGCGAAAGAATAACAATCGGCTTTTTCGGTTGCAGAAACGCAGGAAAAAGCAGTCTTGTTAACGCCGTAACAGGTCAGGATTTATCGGTTGTAAGCAATGTTAAGGGAACAACAACGGATCCGGTTAAAAAGGCTATGGAGCTTCTTCCGCTCGGACCTGTTATGATTATTGACACCCCGGGCTATGACGATGAGGGAGAGCTCGGTGCAATGAGGGTTGAAAAGGCGGAAAAAATATTGCGTATGTGTGATATTGCAGTTCTTGTTAAAACGGCAGGAAAGAAAAATAATGCCGTTGAAAACGCTCTTGTTTCGCTTTTTGAAAAGAAAAAAATTCCCTATATCATTGCCGAAAACAAATCGGATTTGCTTTGCGATATTCCAAAAAACACAGATAAATCGGTTTACACAAGTGCGCTGAAAAAAATCGGCATAGAGGAGCTTAAAAACGCAATCGGAAAAAGCGTTAAAAGCGATGAACCGCAGCTTCGTCTTGTTGGCGATTTAATTCATCACGGCGATTTTGTTATTCTTGTTACGCCGATTGATTCGGCCGCTCCAAAGGGCAGAATGATTTTGCCTCAGCAGCAGGCAATCCGTGATATAATAGACAGCGGCGCCGTTGCCGTAACCGTTAGGGAAACAGAGCTTGCAGAAGCTCTTGCTTCTCTCGGCAGAGAGCCGTCGCTCGTTGTAACCGATTCGCAGGCGTTTGAAATTGTGAGCAAAATTGTTCCCGAAGGCATACCGCTAACCTCGTTTTCAATCCTTATGGCAAGGTATAAGGGATTTCTTAAAGCTGCGGTTGAGGGTGCTCAAAAAATATCAAGCCTTAATGAAAATTCAAGAGTTCTTATCAGTGAGGGCTGCACTCATCACAGGCAGTGCGATGATATAGGAACGGTTAAGCTTCCAAGGTTGATTGAAAAATTCACGGGCGTCCGTCCGTTGCTTGAATGGTCAAGCGGAACGGGCTTTCCGAAAAGCCTTACCGATTTTGATTTGGTTATTCATTGCGGCGGCTGTATGCTTAATTCAAATGAAATGCAGTTCAGAATGAACAGCGCAATAGAGCAGGGAGTACCGTTTACCAATTACGGCACGGCAATTGCATATATGCAGGGAATACTTGAACGAAGTATTGCTCCGCTCCCCGAGCTATAAACAAAAATCCGCAGAAGCCGATGCTCCTGCGGATTTTTTTGTATCCTTAATTTTCTCTTTTCCTTTTTCGAATTTCTGAAATCCTAATATAATATGTTATGAAAACGGTGCCAACAACTATGCCTGCCGCTATTCCGAAGGTTATAGAAAGTGTTTGTGCTAAATATCCCGAAAGCATTTCGTTGTTTCCGTCAACAACTCCCCGCATTGTGTAGTAAAGCGCATTACCGGGCAAAAGCGGAATAATTCCCGGAATAAGATAAATATTAGCAGGAGCCTTTAAAATTCTTGCCGCCGTTTCGGCGTAAAGATAAACCATAAGTGCGGCAATAAAGTTTGCAAAAAACAGGTGCTCGGTAAAATGGAAAATAAGCAGATATATCGCCCAGCCCATTGCTCCTCCGAGCGTTGCGGCGAAAACATTTCTTTCGTTAACTCTGAAATAAATTGAAAAGCCGAGCGTGCCTATTGCCGCCGTTATAATTTGTATTATTGATTCCTTCAAAGCAACACACCTCCCGCAACTATAAGCGCAAGCGCATATCCGCCTGCAAGCGCAACGGCAACGAAAACTGCCTCAATAAACCTGTAAAGCCCCGTAACAATATCCTTGTTGAACATTTCTTTTATTGAATTAACAAGTAAAAGTCCGGGGATAAGAAGCATTATGTCGCCGGTCATAACCTTGTCAACATTTGTTCCGAAGCCGAAATGAACGAAAAGGCTTGCCGCAATTCCCGCAGTAAAGCTTGCAACAAAGGTGTATATAACATTATTAACATTGCGAAGCCTGAAATTGTAATCCATAAGATAAATAAGTATGCCAACAACCGCAGAGGCAATACCGTCAATAAGATTTCCGCCAAAGAAAACCGCAAAGCCTCCTGCCGCAAGCATATATCCAAGGCATTTTAAAATTGGCTTCGGCTTTGTTTGCTGCCTGTTTTTTATCAAGGAGTCAAGCTCATTTATATCCGGCTTGCTTTCGCAAATATATCTTGCCAGTGCGTTTAGCTCTTCAAGCCTGCCCAGATCGGTTGCACTCTTTGTTATTCTAACGCTTTGCGTGTAGTGCTCGTTGCTTTCCGATTTAATCGTTACAACTATAAGGCTTGTAACGGCGTATATTTCAGGGTGTTCAAAGCCGTAGGCGGTGCATATTCTTTTTATTGTGTCCTCAACACGCTTAACCTCGGCTCCCGTTTCAAGAAACCTTCTGCCGAGGCTTAAAACATCCTCTAAAAATAATTCACATTCACTGTGCGTCATAAAAATTCCCTCTCTTTTAACAGTTATATTATATTACAAATCAGTCTATAAGGCAAATAAAATATGTTAAAATCTAACAAAAAATGCCGCATTTATTTGCGTTTATATGGCAAAAACCGAAAAAATGTGCTAAAATATAAAAAAGTTTTCACAAAATGGCAAAAAAGAGGGATATTATATAATGATAGCAATTTTTTTAAGCTTGATTGACGAGCCTGATGATAAGGAAAAGTTTGAAGAGCTTTACTATAAATACAGGCAGTTAATGTTCAGTGTTGCATATAAAAAGCTTGCCGATAAGGGCATGGCGGAGGATTGCGTTCAGGAAGCATTTTTATATGTTGCAAAGAATTTCGGCAGGGTTAAAGAGGTGGAAAGCACAGCGACTAAAAATTTTCTTGCCACGATAACTAACGGCTATGCCGTAAAAAAGTTTAACAGGGAAAGCCGCTTCGGCTACACGGGATCCGATTTTTCCGATGATGAAAATACGGTTTGCTTTGATGATTTTGATTTTTCGCAGGATGATTATTCAAGTCTTGAAATCAGCTTTATAATAGATTCCCTTGAAGACGAGGAGCGCACCTTTGTTTATCTTCACTACGGCTTTGGCTACACAAGTGCCGAAATAGGCGATATGTATGAAAAAACAGATGCTTATGTCAGAAAAAGGCTTCAGCACGCAAGGCTTCAGTTAAAGGAAAGGCTTAATAAAACGGGTGATTAAATGGATAATTTCACACAGGCGTGTATAATTTCAAATTCCCGCTGGGTTGAAGGCCTTGAAGCAGAGTTGGGAGTCCACGCTTTCAGCAAAGCACACGAAAAAGCAATGAAGCGCATTATAGGCAGCCTTGGGAGCGGTTCAAGCCATAATATGAGCCGTCTTTTTGTCGCAGCTCTGATAGCCGCAATCATCATTGCAATAACCTGCTTAACCGTTATGGGTATTCCTCAAACATACGATTACACAATAACTCAAAAAGCCGATTCGGCTTATTATGAGGTTGTCTATAACAGAACCGAAAGACCGAAAGAGGTAAAAAATATAACCGTTGGGTATATCCCCGATGGATATGCTCCGTATAATTTTAACGAGGGTTCTTCAGGATATTTTTATGTTTACAGATACGGTAAAACAGAAAAGGAAATATCTGTTTCAAAAAGTATTCTTGCAGGTGCTTATCAATTTGATAATGAGGAATATCCTTACGAAATTGTAAAGCAAAGGGAAATAGATTACATAATATACAGATCAAACGAAGCCTCATACGGAATTATATGGAATGCAAACGGATATATGTATTGCGTTACTTCAACAGATTTAAGCAGGCAAGAGCTTATTAAAATTGCAAAAAATGTTAAATAGCTTTGAAAGGAATATTATATATGATAAAATCAAGGTTTAAATCTGCGCTTTGCGTTTTGCTTTCAATGATGATTGTTTTATGTCAGCTTTCTGCATTAACGGCAAGCGCCGCAGAGGATGAAAACGAAATAATGCCCCGCTTTTCCGTAATCAGCAGCACTTATTCTTCATTATCAATAAGCGGAGTAACTGCAAATTGCTATGCAAAAATGACAACAAGCAGCTCCGCAAGCCTCAGCATCAAAATGGAGCTTCAAAAATACAGCTCAAACTCTTATTCAACAGTTCAAACATGGACAACATCAGGCTCGGGAACAAGCATTGTTCTTGATAAAAGCAAAACCATCAATATATTAAGTGATTATCGCTTAAAAACAACCTTTAAGGCAGGCAGTGAAACCTCCGTAACATTTAGGTATCCCGGTTGATGAATCGTCTGTGAGGCCACCTCTCCACAGACTTTTCATAAAGGCTCTGCATATTCTCGCTGTGCGTGCAGAGCCCGATTAAAAATCAAACTCCCCGTAACTCACATAGCTACGGGGAGTAATTTTATATTTTTTATTTTTCGTAAGAAACAATGATGCCGCCGTTTGAAGCGTAAAGCGAATTAAGTCCGCTTGCCTTTAAAACTATAATGTTTTCGCTCTTGTAGCCGCTTTGCTGCGCAATTAATGCCTTAATGCTGTTTGCCTTTGCTTCACAGCAAACATGGCTGATAATGCAGTATTTATCCGATAAATCGGCACCGTCTGTTTCCTTTGCAATAAAGCCTGCAAGCTTTGACAATGCTCTTTTTTCCGATAAATCCTTGCCTGCAACGGAAATGTTTCCGTAATCCGTTCTTTTGCAAATAAGCTTAACGCGAAGCGCTTCAATAACATTTGCCGCAAGGTTGAAAAGTCTGCCGTTGCCTTTAAGAGCGTCAAGGCTTTCAAGGCAAAAATAAAGCCCGCAATTCTTAATGCAGTATTCCTCAACCAAAGCCACAATATCCTCAAAGGGAGTGCCTGCATCTGCAAGCCTTTTAATTTCGTGTGCAAGAAGCGTTTCAAGTCCCGAGGTTGCAAGAGAATTGAAAATATGAATTTTCTTGTTGTCCTCGTGCTCCTCTTTATAAAGAGTAACGCCCTGAACAGCGCTGTTGTAGCAGCCGCTGAGCTTATCGGTTATCGTTAAAATATAAACCTCGTCATAATCGCCCTCACACGCCTTTGCAAATGCCTCGGGGGAGGGGCAGGCAGATTTCGCAAGCTCGCTGCTTGCCACCATTCTGCCGATGAAATCATCCTGATTAAAATTTTCATCGTCCTGAATAATATAATCTCCGATTTGAAGAGTGAGAGGAATAAATTCTATGTTCTCCCAAGCCTTCATATCCTCTGTTATATCACAGCAGGAATCTGCAACAATTTTATAAGCCATAAGAAAAAACCTTGCCCTTATGTTTAATGTATAATGATTATAAACGATTTAATCAGTCTGTGTCAATCATATAATAAAAAATTTACAAAATTTAGCAAATGTAAAATTATTTGTCGAATTTTGCGGCTGCTTTTCTTGCAAATTCAATCTGCGTGTTAACGCTTTGCTCGCTCGGTCCGCCGGGCGCAAGCCTGTCTGCAACGCATTTTTCAAGGTTAATTGCCGTGTAAACACCCTCGTCAAATAAATCGCAAACAGATTTGTATTCCTCAATCGGTAGTGTTTCAAGCGTTAAGCCCTTGTCTATGCAAAGGGCAACAAGCTCGCCCGTTGCCTTGTATGCATCACGGAAGGGAAGCCCCTTGCCAACAAGATAATCGGCGCAGTCGGTTGCATTAATAAAGCCCCTTGCCGCCGCATTTCTCATATTTTCTTTAAGAACTGTCATTGTTTCTATCATAGGAGTAAACGCCGTGAGGCACATTTTAACTGTGTCAACTGCGTCAAATATAGCCTCCTTGTCCTCCTGCATATCCTTATTGTATGCAAGCGCAATGCCCTTCATAACTGTTAAAAGCGTTGTTAAATCTCCGAAAACTCTTCCGCTCTTGCCCCTAACAAGCTCTGCAATATCGGGATTTTTCTTTTGAGGCATAATAGAGGAGCCTGTTGAAAAGGCGTCGTCAAGCTCAACAAATTTGAATTCCCAGCTGCACCACATAATTATTTCCTCGGAAAACCTTGAAAGGTGAACCATTATAATCGAAAGAGCACTCGCAAGCTCAATGCAGAAATCACGGTCTGAAACGCCGTCAAGCGAGTTAAGGGAATATCCGTCAAAGCCAAGCGCCCTTGCTGTCATTTCTCTGTTTATGGGATATGTTGTTCCTGCAAGCGCACCCGAGCCGAGAGGGCAGATGTTCATTCTGCTTTTTGCATCCTCAAGCCTTTCAAGATCTCTGCAAAGCATTGCCGCATAAGCCATAATGTGATGCGCAAAGGTTATCGGCTGGGCCCTTTGAAGATGTGTGTAGCCGGGCATAATGGTTTGCTTGTTTTCCTCAGCCTTGTTGCATAAAACATTAATAAGAGAGCAAACCTTATCCTCAATTTCGGCTATCTCTTTTCTTAAATTCAGCCTTATGTCAAGCGCAACCTGATCGTTTCGTGAGCGTGCCGTGTGAAGCCTTTTTCCCGTCTGTCCGAGCCTTTCGGTCAGCTCGCCCTCAATAAAGGTGTGAATATCCTCGGCGCTCATATCTATTTCAAGCCTTCCCGATTTTATGTCGCTTAATATCTCTTCAAGGCCGGCAATGATTTTTTCGCTTTCGCTTTTTTCAATAATGCCCTGTGCGCCGAGCATAGCGGCGTGAGCCATACTGCCCTTGATGTCCTCTTCAAACATACGGCAGTCAAAGCTAATCGAAGAATTAAAGTCGTTTGTTTCCTTAGCAAGCTCCTTTTTAAATCTGCCCTTCCATAACTGTCCCATAACAATAAATTCCTTTGCGTTAATATTGCATACGGGCGAATAATGCTTTACGGCAGGAGTAAACCCCTGCCCTACGGAATAATTTGTTAAATGAACATATCGTAGGGTGGGGGCTTGCTCCCACCGTTTGTTCGCCGGTATGATTTGAAATGCTCGGGTATGCAAATATTATGCCGTCGCAGACCCGATTCTCTTCAATCTTATCTTTTCTCTTTTCTCTGCAACGCAACGCCGCTCCCTACAAAAAACCGTAGGGAACGCCGTCCTCGGCGTTCCGCATACTATATTATATTATATTATTTTTCTTCCTTTTCCCTTTGTGCGTCAAGCAAAGCCTTAACCTTAATCGGAAGTCCGAAAAGATTGATGAATCCTGCCGAGTCAGCCTGATTGTAGGCGCCTCCGTCCTCGCCGAAGGAAGCAACATTTTCATCATAAAGCGTGTAAGGGGAGGTGATTCCCGCATTCATAACATTTCCCTTGTAAAGCTTAACCTTAACATCGCCCGTAACGGTTTTCTGCGTTTCGTCAACAAAGGCCGAAAGCGCTTCACGAAGAGGAGTAAACCATTGACCGTTGTAAACAAGCTCGCCGAATTTCTGTGCAACAAGCTTTTTGTAGTGAGCGGTTTCCTTGTCAAGAGTAATCATTTCAAGCATTTCGTGTGCCTTGTAAAGAATTGTTCCGCCGGGTGTTTCATAAACGCCTCTGCTCTTCATACCAACAAGGCGGTTTTCAACGATGTCAAGAAGACCGATTCCGTTCTTGCCGCCAAGCTCGTTAAGCTTTTCAACAATTTCAAGTCCGTCCATATCAACACCGTCAATAGCAGTCGGAACGCCCTGCTCAAAATGAATGTTAACATAGGTCGGCTCATCGGGAGCCTGCTCGGGAGCAACTCCGAGCTCAAGGAAGCCCTCTTTAAGATATTGAGGCTCGTTAGCAGGGTCCTCAAGGTCAAGTCCCTCGTGCGAAAGGTGCCAAACATTCTTGTCCTTTGAATAGTTTGTTTCACGGTTTATTTTAAGAGGAATGTTGTGTGCCTCTGCATATTCAATTTCTTCCTCACGGGATTTAATGCTCCATTCACGCCACGGTGCAATAATCTCCATTTCGGGAGCAAATGCCTTTAAGGTCAGCTCAAAACGAACCTGGTCGTTGCCCTTTCCCGTGCAGCCGTGGCAGATAGCGTCTGCGCCCTCTTTTTTTGCAATCTCGGCAAGTCCCTTTGCAATGCAGGGGCGTGCGTGAGAGGTGCCAAGCAGATATGCCTCATATTCTGCGCCTGCCTTCAAGCACGGCCAAATGTAGTTTTCAACATAATCCTTTTTAAGGTCAAGAACATAAAGCTTTGAAGCGCCTGTTTTTATTGCCTTTTCCTCAAGTCCGTCAAGCTCTGTTCCTTGGCCAACATCTCCCGAAACCGCAATAACCTCGCAGTTGTTGTAGTTTTCTTTAAGCCACGGAATAATAATTGATGTGTCAAGTCCTCCGCTGTATGCAAGAACAACCTTTTTGATTTCCTTTTTTGTCATTTTCGTTTCCTCCGAATATAAATGTTATTAATATAAGAAATTTGTTGTTTCTTATTAACTGATAACCATTATAAACACGGTAAATACGATAGTCAAGCAAAATGAAAATAATTGTATAAATATACAAAAAAGTGTAATACAATGTGAATATTATGTATAAACTTGCATATATTATCGTATGTTAAATTGAAATGTCAAGGTTGTGTGGCTCTGCAAAAAATAAAAAAATCAGTTTTCAAATATTGGATTTGAAACTGCAAATACTCAAAATTGTAAACGAAAAAATGTAAACAATTTGTAAATATTTTTTTACCCGCTATTTGCAATTATTATGTTGACAACGCCTATTTATTATGATATTATTGATTGTGTAATTTTAAATGGGTAAGCTATGCCCGTTTTTAATCATAGCGCCGGGGCAGGCGGTGCGCTGTTTTCGGGAAAAGAGGCGTGGTCAGTGCTTCTCCGAAAACCCCGTGTTTCCTTGCCACGCGGCAGATTCTAAGGAGGAATTATCTATGAAAACAAAAAAATCAAAGAGACTCTTTGCCGCATTGCTTTCATTGGTTATGGTTATATCAACCTTTGCCGCAATGCCGTTCAGCTCTTATGCGTCAGACTATACGCTTGATGAGTTGAACACATTGATGTCTCAATATGAAACAAAAATGCAAAACGGTAAGGTGTATAAAAATCTTCCTTCTGCGTATGATGCGTGGTATGACGCTTATATCACTTATGTAGGTGTTAAAGCAGGCAAAACTGCCGCCACACAGATTAATACCGCATACACCAACCTTCAAAATCAAATTAATTTAATGACTGATGATAATGTTTGGACTCCGACTCAAATTACCTCTAAGGTTCCTTCCTTTGCGGCAAACAATGTTTCGGGAACTCTTCCAACTGCTTATTATCATAATATTCTTTATACCGAAGCAGGCACATCAAATGCAGCAGCAACAATGGCTGAAAAGGCTAACTTGAATCTTGCTGTTTATTACCCAACAACTGTTTTGCTTTATGACGGAACAGCTCCTATTATGGGTGTTCAGTTCGGTGGATATAACTCTTACAGAAGCAGATTTAGTTCTGAACCTCGTTATGTTTATTCTATGTATCCAACAACAGGTGCAGATTCCGAAACAGTAAACACAGATTTTACTCTTGTCGGTCCTTGGAAAGGTGCATGTGCTTCTGATGGCGATGGCTCAACAGGCTATCTTGATTGGGGCTGGGCAATGACTGATTCTTCCTGCACAAGCAAAGTCGGAATAGATAAGGTTAACGGTTACAGCAGTATACTTTTTGAAAAATTAACATATTCAGGAAGCGTAAAGCATTATAAGGGCTATGGTAATGCGCTTAGATTCAACGGTCTTGCAGATAATGTTTATACTAAGTCGTATAACCTCAACTGGCGTTACTATGCCGGCTCCTCAACAACAGTAACTTGGACTGACAAAAACCTTGCAGGTATTAATGCAACGGCAGGTACAACAATATATGTTGTAAACTATAATGCAATTATCTGCAAAATCAACAGTGCAATAAATAATCTTAAAACAATTAAGATAACCGATTATTCATATTCAACTGCAAAAGCGTTGTTAACCGCAATTGATAATGCGCAGAATTATGATCCGGCTTCCCGTTTCTCAAGCTCAACCTCTTCATCTGTTTCGGGTGATGTTAATAATGCAAATTCAGATATTTCGGGCTTTGTTAGCGCAATTAATAATGCACAAGCCGGTCTTGTTTCAATGAATAAGGCAAGCTATGTTTCCTATGCAGAGCATTATGCAGCTTATAAAACTGTTGCAGACGGTAATAACGCTAACGGATATTACACAACAGAGTCATTCGGCACATTCAAAACTGCTCATAACCAGGCAGGAACAGACCTTGACGCTATCATAAATAAGTCTACTTATATGACGGATATTTCATCGGCTGACACTGCTCTTACTACTAAATATAACGGTCTTGTTACCGCTGAATCATATATTAACGATACAGAGCTTCAAACATATCTTACTCAATATTATCAGTTAACACAGAGCTATTACACAGCATCATCCTACAATGCTTTAACAGAAAAGGTTAATGCCGCTCTCGTTTATTATAATGACGGAAGCTACACCGCAGGTATAACTCTTAAGGATAACGAAGCAGACGCCGCTATATATAATAGATTATTAAATGATGTTAAGGCAGCAACTGCCGCTCTTGATATTAGCAGAGATGCAGTAGTTGCGGTTGACGGCGAGCTTACAAGCTATAATGCCCTTATTAAAGAGGCAAATGCAGTTGACGGCTCAAAGTATTCTAACTACTCAGCGGTTATGGAAAAGGTTGGCGAAGCCTCCGTTGCTATCGTTAATCTTGAAAACTCGGATTTCACAACAGAATCCGAAATGATAACAACCTACACATCTGTTCTTAAAATCGCTAACGATGCTCTTGCAAGCCTTACTCTTGCATTTACGGCTCTTGAGGACGGAACAATCGTTTCAACCACTTATGGCACAACAGGCGGATTTACTCAAGATAAAGTTAAGGTTTATCTTAATAATGCAATCACCCAAAGAACATATTTCAAAACAACCACGGAAACATCATCCTATGTAACCGAGTATGATATTACGGTTGATAACAAGTGGGAAAATTGGGGTTCGCATAAGGGCGCTCAGTTCCACGGTCTTGCATTTACTCAGGCAGGAAACGACCTTTATAAAACTAATGACGGTAAAATGACTCTTCTTTGGAAGGAGGGCGGCGCCGCTAAATCGGGTACCTTCAATACGGCAAACTACACCTATCACACCGCTCTTATGAAGAGCACATCAAACTACACCGCCGGTCAGGATTATATTGATATCGTTGCAAACACGACTAACCAAAAGATTCTCGGTGAAACAACCGTAACGCCAAACACCGTAACTCCGGCAGCAGGAAGCGAAATCTTCTCGGTTTCATGGACTACTCCCGATCTTTATGAGTTCTTCTATATTAATGATAAGGTTAAGGAGGTTTCTGCAAACACCGATTGTAAGCAAACCGTTACCGTTATTGATATTTCAAGATTAATCGCAAAGGTTAACGAGGCTGTTGGAATTGTTAACGCCTGTCAAAGTAACGCATTTAATTGCTACACGGCAGCAAGCTGGTCAACATTTTCAACTGCTCTTTTAGAGGCACAGGCAAACTTGGCTTACACCTCAATGACAAATGCAGATATCGTAACTGCCTGCCAGGCAAGATACAATAATCTTGTTTCTGCTATTTCAGGTCTTACAAAGAACACGGCAGACGGCGCTCACAACCTTGTTGAGCAGGCAGATAGCGTTCATGCAACCTGCACGGTTGACGGAACTCTTCATTATACCTGCTCTGTCTGCGGATATGATACAACAAAACCCGATCCTGCAACAGGCCACGATATGAGCGTTTATACCCCAAATAATGACGGTTTAACTCACACAGTCAGCTGCACACAGGGCGACAACAGCTTTGTTGAAAACTGTACTACCGGCGCAGATAATAGGTGTACTGTCTGCGGTCAAACCTTATACACTCCGGCTGATTGGACTGTATATAATAACGCAAAGGCAGAAATGCAGGCCGCTCTTCAAGCTTCGGTAGATGGAACCGCTAAGTATTCGGTTGCCGCTCTTCAACAGGCAAACACGGATATTGCCGCTCTTTCATTCTATAATTATGATGCGGCGCAGCAGGCAGCCTTCCCCGATACAAGGCAGTCTGAAATAGACGCACAGGCAGCAGAGGTTTCGGCTGCTGCACAGGCTCTTAGAAACGGCATTGCAGATTCAAGCGTTTATGACGCTAATGCTTCAAAGGCATCAACTCTTAATGCAGACGCATATAATGTTGCAAATGTTCAAAGCGCAGTTTCCGGAATTTCGGTAACTCAAACTGTTTCCGTAAACGGCTCGGACTACACAGGCTATGATTATGATAATTATAACACCGCCTTTGCAACTGCCTTAACCGAAAACTGGATTCCATACACAGTAACTGTTTATGATTATAATAACAATCTTTATTATTTAACAAAAACGGACGGCGTGTTTGGATATACACAGAATGAGGCTTCTGCAACGCAGTTCCATTACGGTGATTATGTAACTGCTCCAAACCCGAATGATCCAAATGAAATTTGTGATTGGGCAATATGGGTAACAACTAATAACAACACAACCGGAAGCACCTATAAATATATGCTTACCGATAAGGATTATATCTTTAATGTAAGAGGCAACACGGAAATAACAACAACTGCTGCGGCAACAACCGATTCCACTAATAAGCAGGTTAAATTTATGCTTCTCCTTGACGGAGTAAACACCGGCAAGGTTCTTGATGTTCAGTACACAAACGGAACATTAAGATTTGCTAACTGCAACCTCCCGGATAACATTCCGTATTATGCTAAATCTGAAATTTATTCACTTGCGGCAGACGGAACAAAAACTGCTTATGCCCTCACAGGTAAAAATGCAAAGATTACTCCAACTGAAAACACAGTTGTATATGTAGATTATGCTTCAAACTCTCACGCTTCATACACAATTAAACTTGTTAATGAAAGCGGCGACACCTTGAAAACAGTTTCTGCTGTATTCAATGAATATGTAACACTAACCGCAAGCGGAGCCGCATCTTACATTAATAATGAAAACGGCAAAACTCTTTGCTTCGGCTCTGAATATTCCTTCTATGCTTGCAGAGATATAACCGTAAAGGCACTTTCAACTGCCGCTTCAACGGCAAGCGCCGATGTTATAGCAACACCTGTTCTTGATAACGGAAAGGTATATATCGTTGGCTCCTTCGCTCTTCCTGAGGGATGCACAATTCAATCCTTCGGTATTGTGTTTGACGCTCTCGCATCAAAGCCTAATCTCAGCCTTGCTGATGTTAGTAGTGCAAATTATGTTGCTAACCTTTCTGCTTCGAAATACACCTGCGGAGGACAGCGTGGTAATCAGTTTACTGTAAGCTTCAACCAAAACAGCGGTGTTTATCCGGTTGGTAACTATGTTGCTTATGCAATTTATACCGATGCAAGCGGTAATACGCAGTATGCTTATTCAGATGTTATAACAAATGCAAATCTCGTAGGTTAAAATGAAGGAGGAATGATAATATGAAATTATTTTATGAAGACCCGGAATTACAAATTCGTAAATATTCATTACCTCCAAGTGATTTAATCACAACATCAGACCCGGGAGACAACCCAAGCGTTGACCTCGGCGACGGTGATGATTACGGCGATCTTTTCGGCAAATAAAACAATTCAAACCAAAAGCCCCTCTTTTGAGGGGCTTTTCCATTTTGATGGCTATTAAAATCTTATTTGCAGCTTTCGGAGCTTCCTACATAGCTTAATAAAACCTAAATGATATTTCATAGGAAGCGAAGCCCAAACAATCCTTTCGATTTTTATAAAAATTTGTCAGAAAAAAGTCATTGACCAAGCAGGCTTATTATGTTACAATTATTATCAGTAATAAATAATTTGTGAGGCTTTGTAAATTATGGCTGAAAAAGATACTAAAATGAGCGAAGGTAAGCTTTCTGCAAAAATAATAAAGGAAAGCGTTAAAAGCTCCTATAAAAATCATAAGGTTCTTTGGAAATGCGGAATTGTTGTGGCTGTTTTTGTTATCTTCATTTCCCTTGTTGTTTCCGCAATTCAAAGCGAATGGTTCGTTCAAAAGGCTTTTGATATAATTGTTCCCGAAAAAATTGAGAACGAAACAGACATTAATGTCAACCTTGTTTTTTACAGAGAAAAAAATCCTGATTATGACCCTGAGGAAGAGGTTGTTGACGGAGATAATTATACTATGATGTATAATTTTTATTATTTAGACTCAAACGGCGAAAAGCAATATGTTCCCGACGGTATTTACACATATATGGATTCAACAGGCGAAGAGCAATCGATTATGGTTGCGCTCGGCTTTGTTATGAAGGCGGGAGACAGACTTGCTAAAATCGTAACCGTTTTAAAATGGCTTGCCGCGGCGGCCGTGGTTGCCTTTGTTGCTTGGCTGATTGTTCTTTGGTATAAAAAGGATAAGCAGCGAATGCTTGAGGATAAGAAAGCCGCAAGAGTTCATAAGAAAAAATAGCGCAAAAAAAAATTAACGCTTCGGAAATTTCATTTTCCGAAGCGTTTTTTTGTTTATTGCTCTGCGTAAATGTAGCTTTGAAGTATCTGCTTGTTTTCTTCAACATCAAGCGTTATAACGGAAGCGCCGCCCTTGTTTGCATATTCCCATGTTCCTTCGGCAGGGCAGGTGTTTTGTTCAAAGCCGCCGGTAAGGCAGGGAATAACGCTTATTGCAATGCTCTTTAATTCGCTTTTGCTTAAATTCGTTTCAATATACGGTGCAACGGCACAGGCAGTTTTATATGCTCCAACAGGCCCCGAAGAAGCAATGCCTTTGATAATCGCCTGAATAACGGTTCTTTGCCTTTGAGTTCTTTTCCAGTCTGTGTCTATCTTTCTGATACGGCAAAAGGCAAGCGCCTGCTCACCTGTTAAGGTGTAGGTTCCTGCGTCAAGCGTAACATTTCCGTATCTTTTAGGGTGGTTTGTAACCTCTTTTGCTTCCTTTTCGCTAACCTCAACCTCAACTCCGCCAATGCTGTCAACCATAATCTTAAACATTTCAAAGTCTGCAACAACATAGCCGTCAATGTCTATCCCGAAATTGTATTCAATAGTTTCAACAACTCCGTTATAGCCGCCGTAGGTGCACGAGGCGTTAAGCCTTTGCTTCTTATCCGCCGAGGGAATATATATCCAAGTGTCGCGCAGGAATGATGTCAGCTTAATACAGTTGTTGTTTTTATCAACAGTAATCAGCATCATTGTATCGGCGCGGCTTGCTTCGCTTTCCTCTCCCGAGCGGGCGTCAACACCTAAAAGCAGAATGTTTTTAACCTTGCTTGAAGAAAGAAGCTCGCCCTGCGAAACAAAGGTGTTTTCCGCCTTTTCATCATAATTGATTTTTCCCAAAATAGGCTCAATCATCATTGCGCAAAGCAAAACAATAACAAGGAAAATGCTTATAATCGCCGTTGCGGCTTTTAAGCCCTTGCCTGCGCTTTTTTTCTTCTTCGGCTTTGAACGCGGCTTCGGCGGTGCATCGGAATAGTATTCGTTGCTGTATTGCTCCGTTGGATTTATTCCGCCCTCTGCGCTTAAATCGTATTCGTCCCTGCTTCTGCGCGGAATATATTCATCCTGCGCAGGCTTGTCCTCGCGGCTGTTAAAATTCAAATCAACGCTTCTGTATTTATAATAATCCTCCTCGGGAGGAACGCTTCTGTCTCTTGCGTCTTTATTATAATCATTATTATATTCGTTAGGCATATTCTCACCTCTATAAAATATTACAATATTTAAAAATCATTTGCAACAGTATAATAAAATTATTGACACTTTTTATTTTATATTTTACAATATATTCGGCGAGTTGATTGGGCAGTTGCGCATTGATTATCAATGTGAGGAAAGTCCGAGCAGCGCAGAGCAGGATAACGGCTAACGGCCGCCGAGGGTAACCTTAGGGAAAGTGCAACAGAGATATACCGCCGTGCTTATCACGGTAAGGGTGGAAAGGCGAGGTAAGAGCTCACCGAGCGGGTGGAGACATCCGCTGCCATGTAAACCCTATCCGCTGCAACACAGAATGAGAGGATGCTTGCTCGGCACATAATCTCGAAATGTGGCTGGAGCGTATCGGCAACGGTGCGCCAAGATAGATAATTGCCTTCAACAGAACTCGGCTTACAGATCAACTCGCCGTTACTTGAGTTTTAAGGAGTAATCTTTATGCTTGTTAATATGCGTGATTTGCTTCAAAACGCACAAAAGGGAAATTATGCGGTTGGCTCCTTTTCCGTTGCAAATATGGAAATGGTGCTCGGTGTGTTAAAAGCCGCAGAGGAGCTTAACGCCCCTGTTATTCTTCAAATTGCAGAGGTAAGATTAAAGCAGTCTCCGCTTGAATTGATAGGTCCGCTTATGGTTGCTGCGGCAAAAAACGCCAAAACTCCCGTTGCAGTGCATTTTGACCACGGCAAAACAAAGGAAAAAATATCGCAGGCGCTCGAGCTTGGCTTCACCTCTGTTATGTTTGACGGAAGCCACCTTCCGCTTGAAGAGAATATTTCTCAAACGCTCGATATTATCAAAGCCGCAAGGAAGCACGGTGCGGCTGTGGAGGCTGAAATCGGATGTGTCGGCGGCTCAGAGGACGGAAGCGAGGATATTGCAATTAACTGCACTAAACCGGAGGACGCCGTTAGATTTGCCAAGGAAACGGGTGTTGACGCTCTTGCAATTGCTATCGGAAATGCACACGGAAATTATAAATCAACTCCAAAGCTTCGCTTCGATATTCTTGAAGAATGTGCACGCCTTGTTTCTGCTCCTCTTGTGCTTCACGGCGGAACGGGAATAAGCCCCGAGGATTTTATTAAATGCTCAAAAACAGGTATAAAGAAAATAAATATAGCAACTGCAACATTTGACAGTGTTGAAAATTCCGTTCATGCTTGCTATAATGAAAATAAGATAAACGGCTACTATGATTTGCAAGCCGCAGAGGTTGACGGTGCTTATGAAAATGCAAAGCGCCACATTCTCATTTTCGGCACGGATAATAAAGCGTAAAATTTAAGGAGTAAAAATTATGAAATACATAGAATTTGATATGTCAAAGCCAATTGATTTTATCCCTATCGGCAGAATTGCAATTGATTTTAATCCAACCGATATGTATATGCCTCTTTCGGAATCGTCTAATTTTAATAAGTATGTAGGCGGCTCTCCCGCAAATATCGCAGTAGGCCTTGCCCGTCTCGGATGCAAGGTTGGATTTATCGGCTGTGTTTCAAACGATCAGTTCGGCGATTTTGTTGTTAATTATTTTGATAAAGAGGGGATAGACACCTCTCATATTACCCGTGCTAAAAACGGCGAGTGCATCGGCTTAACCTTTACCGAAATTCTTTCAAAGGAAAAGTCATCAATCCTTATGTACCGTGATAATGTTGCAGATTTCTGCCTTGCCCCCGAGGATGTAACAGAGGAGTATGTTGCCTCTGCCAAGGCAATCGTTATCAGCGGAACCGCTCTTGCAAAAAGCCCGTCAAGGGAGGCTTGTCTAAAAGCAATGATGCTTGCTAAAAAGAACAACACACGCATTGTGTTTGATATTGATTACCGTGAATACACCTGGAAATCAAAGGACGAAATTGCGGTTTATTACAGCCTCGTTGCTCAAAACGCAGATATTATTATGGGCTCCCGTGAGGAATTTGATTTAACAGAGGGCATTGTAGGTGTTAAATCATCAGATCCCGAATCTGCAAAATATTGGCAGTCCTTCGGCGCTTCTATCTGCGTTATCAAGCACGGCAAGGAGGGCTCAACCGCTTACACTAACGACGGTAAGTTTTACACAATTAAGCCCTTCCCCGCAGTTAAGCTCAAAGGCTTCGGCGGCGGAGACGGCTACGGCTCCTCATTCTTATATAGCCTTCTCCAAGGCAAAGAAATTATAGATTGCCTTGAATTCGGCTCTGCCTCCGCTTCAATTCTTATTTCAGCACATAGCTGTTCAGACGCTATGCCAACTGCCGAGCAGGTTGAAAAATTCATAAAAGAGAGCAAAGAGCAATACGGAGAGATGGTAGCCAGAGCTTAAAATTTCGTTATGCTTCGTTGCTGCGCTTGGGATGTATAGATTATACTATCCCTCTCTTGCGCCTTGTCTAACGAAATTTTATCACGAAATTATGATAAGGCGAAAAGCCGACATACTGCGTTGCTGTGATCTGAATACTTATAAAAAGGGCTGTTATTTTTACAGCCCTTTTTTTGCAGCCTCTTTTATGTGTATATTGCACAAATATATTCAGCTTATTTTGTGCAAGGCAACAAATTATTTTTTGGTCGAATGTTTTATTATACTAATCGTTTCTTTTATGCTATAATATGAAACGCATAATTGCAGGAGGACTTTTCCTGCAAATAAAAAAACAGAGGTGAATGCTTTGGCAAAAAGAAAAAGAATTGATTTAAAAAATGCAAGCGTCAAAGAAATATTAGCGTTTTCATTATTACCGTTTGGATTGCTAACGGTTATTAATGTTATCGGTAACGCACTTAATGTTTATTTGGCTGATAATCTCGGATTGGGTATGGTTGGCGCCGGCTTGGTGCTTTCAATCACTAAAATTTGGGATGCTGTTAATGACCCTATGATGGGTATGATTGTTGATAAAACAAGAACAAGATGGGGCAAATGCCGTCCGTATCTCGTTTGGATGGTTATTCCTATGATGGTTGGCTTGATTTTGTTGTTTGCTCCGGTTGATTTTGTTAATTCCGGCTCATTCGCTTTATCTCAAATTGATATTGCTTCAACAGTTGCAACTATCGGCGACGGCTTCCATATTGTTAAAACAAATGAATCGGTTAATACGGGAAATTTCTGGTATGCAGTTGCAGCTTATTTGATTTTCTACACATTCTATACCGCCATTGATATCCCTTATCAGGGCTTAACTCCTCTTGTTTTCCCCGAAAGCAAAAGCAGAGTTAAGGCAATTTCAATAAGCAATATTTTCGGCTCGATAGGAACAATACTTCCCTCAATAGTATTTTTCCCGATTGTTTATGCGTTTGATGATGCAAGGCAGGGCTTCTTCGTTGCTTCAATAGTTTTTGCAATAATGGCAGGTATTCCGATTGTTATATCCTTCTTCGGAATTAAAGAAAAGGTTTATATTGAAAAGGAGCCTATCAAATACGGAAGAGCACTTAAAATAGTGTTTGGCAACAAAAATATGAGGGCAATTCTTGCCGCCGCATTCTTTAATGCTCTTGTTAATCTCGGTGCGATGTTCCTTATGTTTTTCGCAAAATGGAACTGCTACGGCATTTTCAATTTCCCTGCGCTCAATGCTTGGATAGAGAACACAATCGGCTTAAAGGTTACTCTTTCGGAGGAGGGGCTTTTATTCCCGATACTCAGCATAAGCAGCGGTATTTCATATATGCTTTCAATGGCAATTGTTCCTGCACTTCTTAAAAAGATGGACAAGAAAACTCTGTTTATCCATATGTCTTGGATTTGCGCTGTTGCCAATGTTGTTGTTTACATAGTTTGTATGTATATTTTCCCATACACAAGCGCAAATCTCACTCAGGCAAGAATAGGCTTTGTTGTATATTGCGTTTGCCGTTTCTTTACAAATTTCCCCGTTGGAATGAGCGTTGTTCTTCTTCAAGCTATCTTTTCCGATGCGGTTGATGTTATTGAAATGGAAACGGGAGAAAGACTTGAGGGTGCTGTTTTCTCATTCAAGAGCTTGCTTAATAAGATAGGCATTGCACTTTTCAATCTTATCGTTATGGCAATTGTTAATGCGTTTGGATATTCGGCAATGTCAACCGAGCTAACCTCTCTTAAAGAGGCAGGCACGCTGACAAGAGATGCAATGCTTGCAAATCATTTGCCGGTTCTTAATGCAATATTCTTTATGCTTACCGTTTTGGGCTCAATAGGTCTTGTTTTACAGATATTCCCAATGCTTAAATATAAATTTAACGAGGGCGAATACGAGGATAAGATAAAGGCATTCAGAGAACAAAAGGATAAGGAGCTTGAGGAACAGCTTAAGGCTGCCGCTCAAAATAATAAATAAACAAAAAAACAGGCTGTGAAACGGCGCAATGCCGAATCACAGCCATTTTTTATATTATTATCAGCCGTTAAGAATTTCAAAATTCTTTTTATTTGCCTTATAGAGATTTTTGAAAACGGTAAAGTTTCTGTCATAAACCGCTTCATTTTCTTTGTTAGGATGATATATATGCTTTGCGGGAATAAGCGATTTAACATGGTCTAAATCGGGTATAAGGTTAAGTCCAACCGCTATGCACGCTGCCGCACCTACTGCGCCGACATTCTGCGGACTGTCAACAACCTCAACATCTCTTTGAAGAATATCGGAAAGAATTTGGCAGGTTACGCTTCCAAGAGCACCGCCTCCGCAAAATCTTATTGTTTCCGAAATCTTAACCTCTTTTTTCATATCCTGTCTTTCAAGCATCCATCTCATATGGAAGCAAATTCCCTCAACAACGGCTCGGATAAGCTCCGTTTTGCCTGTTTCAATTTTGATATTGAAAAACATTCCGGCTGCATTAGGATCTTCAAACGGGCATCTGTTTCCGTGAAGCCACGGAGTGAAAATAGTTCCGTTTGAGCCTGCGGGAACCTTATCAATAACATCCTCCATATAATCGTAAAGATTAAGATTAAGACTTTCAAAGGAATCCGAAATTGTTTTGTTGTGAAGAAAAACTCCTATATCGTCAAGCGCAAGGTGGTTTTTAACCCATTCAACGCATTTGTTAGAGGTTTCAAGCTCTCCGAAATAATTGTATTTATTCGGGTCTGCGCCGACTATTGCCGCCATCATTGCGCCTGCGTCAACAACCTGCTTATCAACAACCGTTCCAACCCAGCCTGATGTACCGCTGTATATATGAGTGTCGCCAACCTCAACCGAGCCTGCGCCCACTCCGATAAGCGAAGCGTCTCCGCCGCCGCCGAAAACAGCCGTTCCCGGTGCAAGTCCAAGCTCCTGAGCCTCCTTTTCGGTAACCTCGCCAACCTTTTCCGTGCATTTCATAATCTTCGGCAGATGCTCAATGTTAACACCCACCATATCGCAGATAGGCTTGCACCAGCCCTCGTGTCCCTTTCTTGTGTCGTAAAGAAGGGTGGCAAAGGCACTGTCCTCCGTCATAACAAATTCGCCGCTTGCACGGCAGATAAGATATTCCTTAACATCAAGCCATTTATAAACTCTTTTAAAGTTTTCGGGCTCGTGCGCTTCAACCCATTTGTATTTCCAAATCGGGTCTTTAACCGATGAGCTTACCGCGCCCGTGTAGCGCAGATATTTAAGAAGCTTTGTAACCTCTGCGCCTGCAATTTTAATGCCGTGCGCAATGCCCTCTTTAAGCTCCTCGCGCGCTCTTTGGTCCATATAGCTCATAGGGCGGCGAACGCAGTTGCCCTCCTTGTCAACAAGAACAAGACCCTGCATCTGCGAGCAGAAGGAAATGCCCTCTATCTGCTCCTTTTTTATGTACGGAACCTTTTCAAAAACGGCTTTGGTAGTTACGCACATTGCCTCCCACCATTCGTCCTCGTGCTGCTCCGCACCGCCTTTAACGCCAACCTCGTCGTCAACATAAAGACCGTAGCCAAGTGATGAAGAGCCTAAAATTCTCATTTCGCTGTCAATTTCGATAAGGCAGGTTTTTATGCCTGTTGTTCCTATATCGTAAGTGATAACATATTTTGCCATAGCTGCTTTAACCTTTCTGCCCAAAAATTATTTGCTCCGAACGGCAAGGGCGTGCAAATCGGAAAAACGGAAGCCTCTGCTATTTTGAAAATGTGAAAGCAGATTCAATAAACTTTAAAAGCTGAACAACGATTTCATCATCGTCAAGCTCATCAATATCAACTCCCGTATAAATGCAAAGCCTCTCTTTATAATACTCGCAGGCAAACGAGAATTGCAGCATTGTCAGCAGATTATCAAGAAAGAATGCAAACATTCTTGGGTCTAAATCCTGCCGAACATCTCCGCTTGCAAGTGCCTGCGCAATTGCCGTTATATATATTTTGCTTGTTTCGCTTTCAATTTCTCTTGCGAAAGCAACAGCCCTTTCGGAATCCTTTTCCGCTGTTATTTCGTTATAAAGCTTTAAGTAGTTTAAGTTTTCTCTTGAAAGCTCGCAGGTTGCTCTGATAACCTTTTCGGCTTTGATAAGGATTTTATCCTTGCTTTTCATTATTTCTTCAAGTGTGTCGTGAAGCACAACCATACCCTTTGAAATACAGGTGAAAAACAAATCCTCCTTTGTTGCAAAATATTTATACATAAGCCCTATGCTTATGCCCGCGTTTTTTGCAATTATATTTATGTTTGCGTTTTTAAATCCCTTTGCGGAAAATTCCTCAACCGCAACATCAAGAATACTGTTTTTGCGTTCCTCGGAAATTCTGTCAAACGCTTCCTTGTGATGAATATTCGTCATATTTTTGAATTTTGTAACATTGCACAAAGTAATGAAAATCTTTTTGTGCAACTGCAACAAATCCCCTCGCTTAATTTTCCATTTGCTTGAAATATACTAACACAAAATTAATAATATGGCAATAATTTGTCATAAATTTTACACAAAAATTTGAATTTGTAATTTGACAAATCGTTGAAAAGTGATATACTTGAAGTGTAATTTAAGTGAGCGACGGCTCACGCTCATAATGGTGAGCGGCGACTCACAGTATATTAATTTTTAAGGAGGAAAAATTTATGGATACAAGATTTGCTATCACAGAGTATCCCGATGCTGCGCAGCTTACGGCTCAGCTTGACGCACTCATCAAAAAACCAATTTATTCAATTAGCAGAGCGGCTCTTAAAGAATATGAGGAAGAGTATTTTGCAAAGAAATGCAAAAAATCAAAGGAGCAGATTGAGGAAGCAAAGAATGTTATTCCCGGCGGTGTTCAGCACAACCTTGCGTTTAACTATCCCTTCCCGATTGTTATGGTTAAGGCAAAGGGCAATAAGCTTTATGATGTTGACGGAAATGAATATTTTGATTTCCTTCAAGCAGGGGGACCAACCATTATCGGCTCAAATGATGATGTTGTAAGAAACAAGGTTATCGAGCTTCTTGAAGACTGCGGTCCTTCAACAGGTCTTTTCCATCCTTATGAATATAAGCTTGCAAAGAAAATATCGGAATGTGTTCCGTCAGTTGAAATGTTCCGTATGCTCGGCTCGGGCACAGAGGCTTGTATGTGTGCCGTTCGTGTTGCACGTCTTGCAACAGGTCATAAAAATATTATCAAAATGGGCGGTGCTTATCACGGCTGGTCAGATCAGCTTGCTTGGGGTATGCGTGTTCCCGGAACACTTAATATGCAGTCTCACGGCGTTCCGCTCTTCGTTTTCAAGCACACTCAGGAGTTCTTCCCGAATGACTTAAAGAGCCTTGAAAAGAAGCTTATACTTAATAAATTCCGCGGCGGTACTGCTGCTGTATTCATTGAGCCTTGCGGACCTGAATCCGCAACCCGTCCCGTTGATAAGGATTTCCCGAAGGGCGTTCAGGCTCTTTGCCGTAAGTATGGTGCTCTCCTTGTTTGCGACGAGGTTGTAACAGGCTTCCGTATCGGTCTTTCAGGTGCTCAGGGCTATTACGGTATCGATCCCGATATCACAATCTTCGGTAAGATTATCGCAGGCGGCTATCCGGGCGCAGGCGGAATCGGCGGTCATAAAGAGGTTATGAAATATCTCGGCGCAGGTCTTGATAAGGCTGAGGGCAAGAAAATTCATAAGGCTATGTGCGGCGGCACAATGGCGGCAACTCCTATTTCCTGCTGCGCAGGCTACACTGTTATCTGCGAAATCGAAAAGAGAAATGCCTGCCAGGTTGCAGGTCAGATGGCAGACCGTCTTGTTAAAGGTCTTAATGAGTCAATCAAGAAATATGACCTTCCGTTTGTTTGCTACAATATCGGTTCTATCTGCCAGCTTCACACAGTTGCAACAATGCACTTCAAGGTTGACTGGAAGCATCCGTGGACTATCCCGAACACATTAAAGCAAACAAGCATCCGTCAAACAGAAATGCAGTATATGGGTGCCGCTTATATGGCAGAGGGACTTGTTACTCTTGCTGGCTCCCGTCTTTACACTTCAAGTGCATACACCGAAGAGGATATTGATGAATGTATCCGCCGTTTCGATAAGGTTCTTGCAAAGTGCGAAAAGATCGACTATTAATTTAATCAACTAAATAGGGCGGTTTAAGTACCGCCCTTTATGCTATTATACAGTTTATAAAAAAAGGGGAAAACTTTATGGCTTACGAAATTGAAGAAGCTAAAAGATTAGTCGTTGAAGCTGGTAAAAAGCTTATTGAAACAGGTCTTATTGCGCGCACATGGGGCAATGTTTCAGCCCGTATTTCCGACACGCAGTTTGTTATAACTCCGTCGGGCAGAGCTTATGAGGACCTTACTCCCGATGAAATCGTTGTTGTTAATATTGAAGATTGCTCTTACGAGGGAGATATTAAGCCCTCCTCCGAAAAGGGTGTTCACGCCGCGGCATACAGACATCATCCGACTGTTGATTTCGTTATACATACTCATCAAAAGGCGGCAACTATCGTCAGCATAACTGGAATGGAAATCAGAAACGTATATAAAGAATTTAAGCCTGTTTTGGGCGATACCGTTCCGTGCGGCGCTTATGCTATGTCAACAACCGATTCGCTTCGCAAAAAGGTTGAAATGTGCATTATGATGAATCCCGGTGCAAGAGCAATAATGATGATGCACCACGGTGCGCTCTGTATGGGCGACAGCTATGAGCATGCCTTTGATATTGCAGATTCTCTTGAAAAATGCTGCGAAAGAGTTATTAAGGATAATTATCTCCGTCATTCCTGGGCAAAGGAATATTCGGAGGATGCAAAAAGAGATTATTTCCTTAAAAGAAAAGATTCCGAGCCAATGCCCGAAACTATATGCGATTTAGGCTCATCGGTTAGAAACGGCAATATGTTTACTATCACGGTTGGCGATAAATCTGTTGATGTTGACCTTGAAACAGGCCTTGGCATTAACGGCATTGCTCCGAAATGTGCAAAGCTTCATAAGGCAATTTATGATAATCAAAATGTTAGCATTATCCGCCATATCACAGAGCCGAATGTTGTTGCGGTTTCCTGCACCGGCGAGGATATGCTTCCGATGATAGACGATTTTGCGCAAATTGCAGGAATTGATATTAAAAACTGCGAATGGATAGACGGCGACACAGATGATTGCGCAGCAAAGGTAGGCAAGGCAATCAGCTCAAGAAATGCCGTTCTTATTGCAGGCAACGGAGCTCTCATCTGCGGAAACAATGAGGGAGATATGCAGGCTCTTGAAATTATTATGGAAAAGGGCTGTGCGGCAGTTGTTGATGTAACCATCTTTAACCGTCCTCATTATGTTCCCAAGGCGGAATGCTTCTTGATGAGAACTGTTTACCTTGCTAAGTATTCAAAGCAGATTGATAAAAAATAAGATATTTGATAATCGGTCTGAAAGGCGCCGGGCATTAGCTTGGCGCTTTTAATTTTTACTTGAAAATTTTTTAGTAACAATTTAGTTCCCTTTTGTTTATAAATTGTTTACCAATTTATTACAAAACTTTACTGTTGACAGATTGACTTTTTTTGTCAAATATGATATAATCAAATTACTTTATGAGGGAGTAATTCCGCATTTGTTTTAAATGTGAACTAAATCAACAAGCATGCCGAAAACGGCTGGTTTAGTTTTAAAGAATGAGACTCGTATATGGTAGAAATACTATATACGGGTTTTTTATTAATTAAAAGGAGTAGAGGTAAAATGAAAGAGTATCTTTGCGAAAAGGAAGAGGTTCTCAATAATTATGACTCATCTGAAAAGGGCTTAACTCAGGCTCAGGCAGATGAGCGTCTGCAAAAAAACGGCAAGAATAAGCTTGCAGAAGCAAAAAAAGAAACGCTCCTGCACAGATTTTTAATGCAGCTGGCAGACCCGATGATAATTATACTCATCGTGGCGGCGGTTATTTCTGCAATAACGTCTGTTTATGACCACGAATTTCCGTCTGATGTAATAATAATTATGTTTGTTGTAATTATTAATGCAGTTCTCGGCGTTTATCAGGAATCAAAAGCAGAAAAGGCTATTGAAGCCTTGCAGGAGATTGCTGCGGCAACAAGCCATGTTATAAGAAACGGAAAAACAGTTACCGTTCATTCCGAGGATATTGTAACGGGTGATATTGTTGTTCTTGAAGCAGGCGACAGTGTGCCTGCCGATTGCCGAATTATAAAATGCGCTTCTATGAAAATCGAGGAGGCGGCGCTGACAGGCGAATCTGTTCCCGTAAATAAGCAAACAGAGCCGATTAATCCCGAGGGCTCCGATGATGTTCCACTCGGCGACAGGAAAAATATGTGTTATATGGGCTCCAATGTTGTTTACGGCAGAGGCGAGGCAGTTGTTGTTGCAACGGGTATGGATACGGAAATGGGCAAAATAGCAGATGCGCTCAACGATGCTAAGGAGGGCGACACTCCGCTTCAAATCAAGCTTAATCAGCTTTCAAAAATCCTTTCCTATCTTGTTCTCGGTATCTGCGTTTTCATTTTTGCAATTGATGTTATTCGCACACTTGTAACAGGTCAATCGCTTACCTTTGATTCTATGCTTGATACCTTTATGGTTGCTGTTTCTCTTGCGGTTGCTGCAATCCCGGAGGGACTTGCCGCAGTTGTAACGATTGTGCTTTCAATCGGCGTAACAAAAATGAGCAAGCGCAATGCGGTTATCAGACGCTTAACGGCGGTTGAAACACTTGGATGTACGCAGATTATCTGCTCCGATAAAACAGGAACGCTTACTCAAAACAAGATGACTGTTGTTGAGTATAAGGGAGATAACGAAAAGCTTATTGCTCAGGCAATGGCTCTTTGCTCCGATGCAAAGCTTGAGGACGATGAGGTAAAGGGCGAGCCGACAGAAGCCGCTCTTGTTGAATGGGCAAAAAGGCTTGAAATGCCGAAGCCTATGCTTGAAGAGGAATTTCCGCGTGTTGCAGAGGCTCCGTTTGATTCATCAAGAAAAATGATGAGCACCGTTCACAAATCAATTAAGCACGGCTTTGTTCAATACACAAAGGGTGCTCCCGATGTTGTTCTCGGTAGATGCACGCAGGCTCTTATTAACGGCAGAAGAGTTGAAATGACCGACGAGGTTAAAAATGAAATCCTTGCTCAAAACAAGGAAATGGCTGATAAAGCACTTCGTGTTCTTTGCGTTGCAATGAAATCGCATACCGATATTCCTCAAAGTGAAAGTCCCGAATTTCTTGAAAAGGACCTTTGCTATATCGGTCTTGCAGGTATGATAGACCCTGTTCGTCCCGAGGTTGTTGACGCAATCGTTGAGGCAAGGGAAGCAGGTATAAGACCTGTTATGATAACGGGCGACCATAAGGACACTGCCGTTGCAATTGCAAAGCAGCTTGGCATTGCACAGGATGATTCGTGCGCAATAACCGGATCTGAGCTTAATAAGCTTTCAGATGAGGAGCTTGAAAGCAAGATTGAAGAATACAGCGTTTATGCCCGTGTTCAGCCCGAGCATAAGGTTAGAATAGTAAATGCGTGGAAAAATAAGGGCATGGTAACGGCCATGACCGGCGACGGCGTAAACGATGCTCCGTCAATCAAAAATGCCGATATCGGCATCGGTATGGGCATAACGGGAACTGATGTAACTAAAAATGTTGCCGATATGGTGCTTGCAGACGATAACTTTGCAACAATTGTTTCAGCCGTTGAAGAGGGCAGAAGAATTTATGATAATATCAGAAAATCAATTCAGTTCCTGCTTTCCTCAAATCTTTCGGAGGTTTTAACAATATTTGTTGCAACCCTCTTCGGCTTCACAATTCTTGAGCCTGTTCATCTTCTTTGGATAAACCTTATCACCGATTCATTCCCTGCGCTTGCGCTCGGTATGGAAAAGGGCGATCGTGATATTATGAAGCGTGATCCAAGAAGCAGTAAGGACGGTATTTTTGCAAACGGACTCGGATTTGATGTTGCATGGCAGGGAGTAATGGTTACCGTTGTAACTATTGCCGCTTATTTCGTTGGTATGCATCTTGCTCACGGAACAGAGGAGTTTGTTCATCAAAACGGAATGACAATGGCATTCTTAACTCTTTCAATGGCAGAGATTTTCCATTCGTTTAATATGCGTTCAAGGCGTGAATCAATATTTGCAATGAAAAATCAAAACAAATATCTGCTTGGTGCAATGGTATTAAGCCTTGTTTTAACAACCGCTGTTATCTATGTTCCGTTCCTTGCAAATATGTTTGATTTTGCCGCAATTTCCGCACTTGAATATTTTGTTTCAATGCTTCTTGCAATCAGCGTTATTCCGATTGTTGAAATCGTTAAGCTTATTCAAAGAGCAGTTGAAAAGAAAAAAAGATAAATTCAAATTTATCAGCTCCGCAGAAGACAAAAATTTCTGCGGAGTTTTCTTTATATTATA
>UQSH01000002.1 GCA_900543795.1 uncultured Oscillospiraceae bacterium
ACTAATTTTTAATTTTATAATATTATTTTATTAATAAATCAATTATATATTGAAAAAAAGTGTTTGAGCCTTTATAATAGACTTAATAATCTTATAAAACGGAGTTTCGGCTATGAAAAAAACAATTGCGGTAATTCTTTCGGCAGTGTTACTTGCACTGACGCTTTGCTCCTGCTCCGGCGCAGGAGTTGAAATGACAGAGGAAAACATAACGGATAGCGTTAACACGGCAATGACTGCCCTTACGGAATTTAACACCAAAAGGCTTGAAAAATATGTTGATTCCTCAACGCTAAACACAATTATCGGCTACGCAAATAAGCACAATCAGTTTAAGGAGCTCGGTGCTGCCATTTTTGAAAATCTGGAATATGAGATTACAGATATTGACACCGAGGCAAAAACGGTTACTCTTAATGTTTACAACAAGGAGCTTTCGGGCGTTGCTTATGAATTTGCAAGCAAGCTTATGAAAAGCTATTCAACGATTGAGCTTTTAAAAAGACTTGATGACGACGAATGGCTTGACGCCAACCTGAATGAGCTTACGGATATGATTGACGAGGCAACCTTTAACGAGGAGCCGATTGAAATAACGCTCAGCGTTAAAGAGGGGAAGAAAAATCTTGTTTTCGTTTTTGATGAAAATGCAGAGGATGCCGTTTCCGGCGGCGCACTCACATCAATTATGCAGGCAATAAAATAAAAAAAGTAATGACATAAACGGATAATTATGTTAAAATAGTTATTTGGATTTTGAAATAAACAAAAAATTCCTTTTGAGGTGAAACAATGGCAAATAAATTTTTAACTGCACTTTTCGGAGATTATTCCGCAAAAGAGGTTAAGAGAGTTAAGAAAACGGCAGACAGGGTTCTTGCGCTTGAAAGCAAATATCAGCCGATGAGCGACAAGGAGCTTACTGCGCAAACGGATATTCTTAAAGGCAGACTTGCAAACGGCGAAACGCTTGACGATATTCTGCCCGACGCCTTTGCGGTTTGCCGTGAGGGTGCGTGGCGTGTGCTTGGAATGAAGCACTTCCCCGTTCAGATTATCGGCGGAATTATTCTTCATCAGGGCAGAATTGCCGAAATGAAAACGGGCGAAGGCAAAACGCTTGTTGCAACGCTTCCCGCCTATCTTAATGCGCTTGACGGAAACGGAGTTCATATCGTTACCGTAAACGATTACCTTGCAAAGCGCGACTGCGAATGGATGGGAAAGCTTTATCGCTTTTTAGGTCTTTCAACGGGACTTATCATTCACGAAAAAACAAACCACGAGCGTCAGGAGGCTTACGCCTGCGACATTACCTACGGCACCAACAATGAAATGGGCTTTGACTATTTAAGAGACAATATGGTGCTTTATAAAGAGCAAAAGGTTCAAAGAGGCCATAATTTTGCAATAGTTGACGAGGTGGACTCAATCCTTATCGACGAGGCCCGTACTCCTCTTATTATCAGCGGACGGGGCGAGCAGTCAACCGATTTATACCGCCAGGCAAACGAGTTTGCAAAAACTCTTAAAATGGACAAGGTTGCCCAAATGGACGAAAAGCAGGACACCGAGGAGGCCTATGACGGCGACTATGTTGTTGACGAAAAGGCAAGAACGGCAACCCTTACCCAAAGCGGTGTTAAAAAAGCAGAGGCACGCTTCGGCGTTGAAAACCTTATGGATATGGAAAACACAACGCTTCTTCACCATATCAACCAGGCAATCAAGGCAAACGGCGTTATGAAAAAAGACATTGACTATGTTGTTGCAGACGGACAGGTTAAAATAGTTGATGAATTTACAGGCCGTATTATGGAGGGCAGACGCTATAATGACGGTCTGCACCAGGCAATTGAAGCAAAGGAAGGCGTTAAGGTTGAGCACGAAAGCAAAACACTTGCAACGATAACCTTCCAAAACTATTTCCGACTTTACAAAAAGCTTTCCGGTATGACGGGTACCGCTATGACGGAATCGCAGGAATTCAGCGAAATTTACAAGCTTGATGTTGTTGAAATTCCAACAAACAAGCCGCTTCTGCGTGAGGATTTGCCCGATGTTATTTTCCAAACCGAAAGAGCAAAATTTACAAACGCAATAAAGCAGATTAAGGAATGCCACGAGAAGGGGCAGCCCATCCTTGTTGGCACAATCAGCATTGAAAAGAGTGAGCTTCTTTCAAAGCTTCTTAAAAAGGAAAGAATTCCGCATAATGTTTTGAACGCTAAAAACCACGCCCGTGAAGCGGAAATCATTGCGCAGGCAGGTAAGCTCGGCGCCGTAACGATTGCAACAAATATGGCAGGCCGTGGAACAGATATTATGCTCGGCGGTAACGCAGAATTTCTTGCAACCGCAGAAATGAAGCGCCTGCAATACACCGATGAGCTCATTGCAGAGGCAAAGGGCTTTGCCGAAACAGATAACGAGGAAATTCTTGAAGCAAGAGAAAAATTCAGAGAGCTTGAGGCTAAATACAAGGAAGAAATAAAAGACGAGGCAGAAAAGGTTCGCAAGGCGGGCGGACTGTTCATTTTAGGCACGGAGCGCCATGACTCACGAAGAATTGATAACCAGCTCAGAGGCCGTGCAGGCCGTCAGGGCGATCCGGGTAAATCGCAGTTCTATCTTTCAACGGAAGACGACCTTATGAGGCTTTTCGGCGGCGAAAGAATGAAAGCCGTTATGGGAAGGCTTAATGTTGACGAGAATATGCCGATTGAAAGCAAGATGATTTCAAACACCGTTGAATCCTCGCAGAAAAAGGTTGAGGGCAGAAACTTTGCAATAAGAAAGCAAACGCTTCAGTATGACGATGTTATGAACCGTCAGCGTGAGCTTATCTATAAGCAGCGTGATATGGTGCTTGACGGAATTGATTTAACCGATAAAATAATCGGTATGCTTGATTCAAGCATTGAGGAAAATGTTCCCGTTTACTGTGCAAAGGACGCCGAAAGATCCAATTGGAACCTTAAAGGACTTAAAGAGAAATACAGAGGCTGGCTCCTTACAGACGAGGAATGTGATTCGCTTGACGAGCTTGGCTTTGACGAGATAATCGAGCTCTTCAAGGAAACGGGCAGAAAGAAGCTTGCCGAAAGAAGAGAAGCCTTCGGCGAAGAGATTTATCTTGACCTTTCAAGAAAAATCCTGCTTCACAATGTTGATTCTCTTTGGATGGACCACATTGACGCAATGGAAGATTTGAAGGACGGAATTCATCTTCGTTCTTATGCACAGCAGGATCCCGTTGTTGCATTCCGTATGGAATCCTACGATATGTTTGACGAAATGACGGCAACAATCCGTGAAAACACGGTTAAAATGATGTTCACAACCGTTGTTCGCAGGCGTGAGGATGTTGAGCGCAAGGCAGTTGCAAAAATAACCGCAACCTCCTCCGGCGGAGACGATACCGTTAAACCGGAGCCCGTAAGAAAGGGCAAAAAGGTTGGCCCGAACGACCCGTGCCCCTGTGGAAGCGGAAAGAAATATAAGAAATGCTGCGGCTCTCCCGAAAAGCTTGCACAAGAGGGCAAATAACAAAAAATTAACTGCCGAAGAAGCAAATCGTTTCTTCGGCAGTTTTTCTTTTTTCTTTATTATTTTTGATTATCGTCCGTTTCGACGGGCATATCACTGAGAGCATATTTACAGCATTGCAAAACAAGAAGATTAAATGAAATGTTGTTTTCTGCGGCAGTTTTATTAAGCTTTTCAAACAAGGGCTCGGTAAATCGTATTGTTCTTGGAATATTTGCACTTTTAAGCTCGTTATCAATTTTAAACATAATTATCACCTTAAATATAATTATGCTCATTTTAGGTTATATTTCTATAACCTTTTTTGGTTGCATTTTTATATACATTAGTATATAATTATTTTGGTGGTAAAAATGAAATGTGAAAATTGCTTTTGTATTTATGAAGAAAACGGAAACTGCACCTTGCAGGATATTGAGCTCGACATTCAGGGATTGTGCAAAGAGTGTATATATATTAGTATTGAAAACCGTGAGCTGCAAAATCTAAAATTCAAGAGTAAGCTCAGTGTGCTTTCAGATGATTAAATAACACCCGCAGGAAAGGCGGAAAAGCCAACTGCCGAAGAAGCAAATCGTTTCTTCGGCAGTTTTTCTTTATTAATTTCAGCGTGGCTTAGGCCGATTTATTGACAGCATTCGTTTTCGTCTTTTTTCTGACGAGAACCATAATAACCGCCAAAACGGCATAAATTATTATCCAACAAATATACGATTTGCTGACATGATTGCCGGCATTTGCAATAATCAGCGCCGAAGCGGCCTTGCGTGCGGCATTTATAAAGAAGCCGATAATCGAAAAATCGGCAATAAGCAAAGCGCCCTTGCCCTTGAAAAGAAAGCACACGCATGCAAGAATTAAAACCGCAACAATATATGCCGCCGCCTGAAAGGCATACGGAAGCATCATACTGCCCGTTTTTATCAGCGTATATTTTGCAAACTGAGCCCCGATTTCGCTGCAAAACGGCACAACAAGCAACAATGCGCCTATTGATGCGGCGTGAATTTTTTCATATTTATCCTGCGTTTCCTGCATTTTATAGAATTTATAAATCATTAAAAGGAAAAGCACAAGAGCCGCCTTGCGCACAAGATAATATACTGCGGCGGCGTCTATATTAGTGTATCTTAGCATTAATAAATCGGGAGGCAGCATTTTAAACGCAAAAACAGAAGCCATTATGCCGTAAAAAATATCCTTTGATTTATACAAAAGCGCCAAGGCAACAAAAACGGCACAGGTGAAAACGATTGCCTGAACAATCGCAGAAGCTTCATTCCACGGCGTTAAACGCTTAAATGCCTTTTCGGCAACATAGCAGATAAAAATCAAAGCAATTGACGCAACGGCAGGCAGCTGCTCCCTGCTTAAAAAACTTTTTTTCATAGCACCACTCTTTCTGTTAACACTTTATTCACATTTTAATTATATTAATAATAAAATAAAATGTCAATTTGGAATATTCACAAAAAAATGCACCGTTATGTGTACAAAATAAACAATAAAGCAGGCAGATTGCACTAAAAAGCGCTCTTCGCCTGCTTTTTTAATCGGAAAATTATTCGGCAATGCAATCATCAAGAGCATTGATGATTTCTTCCTTATTCATATTTCTGCCGATAAAAACTATTTTATTAATTCTGTCGCCGTATTTTTCATCCCATGCCGCCGCAATATCGGGATTCATCTGCAAAATCTGCTTTCTTTCACGCTCGGGGAAGCAGGCAATCCACTTGCCGTCATCCGTTGCTGATTTTTGCCGTCCGCTTTGCTCAAAGATATAAGCGGTGTTCGGATCCTCTGCAATCCAGAAAAGTCCCTTTGCACGGATTACCTCGGCAGGCCATTTTGCAAAAACAAATTCCTCAAATTTTTGCTTTGAAAACGGGCGAACATTCTGATAAACGAAGGTGCCTATTCCGTATTCCTCCGCCTCGCCCTCATCGTGATGATGGTGGTGATGGTGTCCGTGGTGTCCGTGCTCTTCGTGTTCGCCGTGGTGCTCGTGATCGTGATGATGCTCATCGTGATGCTCATGCTCCTCGTGTTCGCTTTCGGAATTTTCACCCTCGCCTGCCATAGCCTTTATCCAGCCTGCACTTTCAATAATCCTTTCATAATCAAATCTGTTTGTTGAAAGAATTTCCGCAACATCAACATTTCCAAAGGTGGCTTCAATAATTTTTGCTTCCGGCTGAAGCGCCTTGATAACAGAAATAACCTCTGCCTTTTCCTTAGGCGTTACCTCATCAACCTTATTAAGAACAATCGTTGTGCAATATTCAATCTGCTGAACAAGAAGATTTTCAATATCCTCTTCATCAAGGTCTTTTTTGAGCAAATCCTTGCCCGAGCCGAACTCATCGGCCATTCTTTTTGCATCCACAACGGTTGTGATATTATCGAGGCGGCAAACTGCGGGCATTTTTACGCTTGGATCTGTTCCGTCAAGCATACAGATTGAGCCTGCAATCGGACCGGGCTCGCAAATTCCCGAGGCTTCGATAAGAATATAATCAAACCTGCCCGATTTTGCAAGGCTGATAATCTGCTTCATTAAATCAACCTTAAGAGTGCAGCAAATACATCCGTTTGAAAGCGGAACAAGATTTTCATCCTTCTGCGTAACATTTCCGCCCTTTTGAATAAGCGAAGCGTCAATATTAACCTCGCCGATGTCATTAACTATAACGGCAACCTTATAGCCCTGCTGATTTGCAAGAATATGATTAAGCAGAGTTGTTTTTCCTGCTCCGAGATAGCCTGTTAAAAGCGAAACGGGAACTAAATCCTTCTTTTTGTTAAACATAATTTACACTGCCTTTCAACTATTAATTATCATTAATAATATAATAACACCCTTGTCAAGAGGATTATTTAAACGCAGATGAATTCATCGCAAGGCGGATAACATTTTTTGCGCTTCGCTGAATTTCGCCCAGCGTTATGCCGCCCTCTTTGCCGAGAGAGGAAAGAAGCGTTCCGTCCGGTCTTTTGAGCCCAACTCTTTTTCCGCCGGGCATAAGCACATCAACCTGCGCACGCACTCTGTAAGCCTGTGCCTTGATTTTGGGAAAATCGGGGCTCTTGCCGTTTTTTATCCACCAGTCTGTTATAACACAGCCGTTATAGCCCCATTCGCCTCTTAAAATTGAGGTGCACAAATCGTAATTATAATAACTCCAAACGCCGTTTATTTTATTATAAGAGGTCATAATATTTTTCGGCTCTGCCTCTTTAATACAGATTTCAAAGCCTTTTAGATAAATCTGCCTTAATGCGCGCTCGGAAACTCTTGCGTCATTTATTGTTCTTCTAAACTCCTGATTGTTGCACGCAAAATGCTTTGGACACGCCGCGCCGCCCTGCGACTGAATGCCGCGAACTGCCGCCGCGCCGATTTTGCCCGTTAAATAAGGATCCTCCGAATAATATTCAAAGTTTCTTCCGCAAAGCACATTTCTGTGAATATTCATTCCGGGAGCGAGCAGAACATCGCTTCCCCTGCTTTTCATTTCCTGCGCAACGGCGGAATAAACCTCAAAAACAAGCTCTTCATCAAAGGAGGACGCAAGCAGAGTGCCTATCGGAATAAGCATACAGCCTGCGCTGAGCCTTATGCCCGAGGGGCCGTCTGTTGTTGTTACGGCAGGTATTCCCTTTTCTCTGAGCGACGGCAAAACGCCTGCATATGCACCTGCGTTTCCGCTTGCGCCGAGCGGACTGTTCATTGAATAATCGCCTCTTGTTATGGCTTCAAGCTCCTTTGCGTTCAACTGCGCCGTAAAATCATCAAGCGACGCCCTTCCCTCTTTAACATCTGCAAGCGTTATATTTTCATTACTCGATTTTTTCAGCTCGGGAGGAAGATTGCTTAAAATTCTTTTTTTAAGATTAACCTCATTTGCTCTGCACGGTCTGAAAATCGGCAATCTCCTTGTGTTGCTTTCAAGAGCGGTTATAACGCCAAACGACTCCTTCGGAGCACAGCATTGCGACAGGGTGCTTATGCACACCGTTTCCTCTTGATAATAAGAGAAAATTTTCTCGCTTGACCTAACATTATTACCGAGATAAAAATCATATTCGCCTGCTTCAACAACATAGGACGAAGCAAAGCCCGCCTTGCCCGATTCATCATAAGAGGCAAGCTGTTCAAGAGAAACGAAAAACGAAATTTTCTGCGCCTCATTAGGTTGAAGCTCCTTTGTTTTTACAAACGCGCAAAGCTCCTTTTCGGGATTTCCGAGAACGGCGCACGGCTTGCCCAAATAGAGCTGGGCAACCTCCTTACCTGCACGGCTTCCCGTGTTTTTAAGCTCTGCCGTAAACGAAAAGCCGTTTTCCTGCGCACTGCTTTCAAGCAGAGAAATCTCAAATTCCGTGTAGCTTAATCCAAAGCCAAACGGAAAAAGCACCTTTTCCTTTTCAAAGGTTTCAAAATATCTGTATCCAACATAAATATCCTCTTTGTAATAATTATATTCTGCGTTTCCGAAGCAGGAGGCACTTGGATAATCGGAATATTCTGCGGCGCAGGTATCTGTCAGCTTGCCGCAGGGATTAATCCTGCCGCACAAAATATCGCTAACGGCATTTCCGCTTTCCATACCGCCCTGCCAAGCAATGAGCACGGCAGGAATATCAAGCTCTTCAACCCACGAAAAATCAATAACGCTTCCTATATTGAGAACAACAACCGTTTTTTCAAAATAAGAGCGAACGGCTTTGAGCAAAGAACGCTCCTCATCTGTTAAATAATAGCTGCCCTTTTCAAGAGCGTTTTCCCTATCCTCTCCGGAAGATCTGCCGATAACAACAACCGCACAATCCGATTTGTTTTCCGCCCTTGCCACCTCAATATCGGAGATGGGCATTTCCGGATAAAAGCGAGGCCACATTCCCCAGCCTGCCTCGGCAATTTTATTTTTTTCACACCAGCCTGAATAAACCTCGGCAAGCTCTTCATTAAGGGAAAGAAGCTCGCAGGCTCTGATTCCGTCTGCAAGATTTACCTCATACTGCCTGTTTACATCTCCGCCGGAGCCGTATCCCGTGTAAAACCAATCATTTTGAACTCTTCCGAAAAGAGAAACAACGCTTCCCTTTTTAAGCGGAAGAATTGAGTTGTTTTTAAGCAAAACGGCTCCCTCGGCGGCGGCACGCCTGAGCAATGCGCTAACCTCGGGCGCAACGGCTCCGCCCTCTTCTCTGTTTACGATTTTTTTCTGCGCAACAGAGCTTATTCCGCCATATATTTTTAAAGCCGTTTCCTTTAATTTTGACATAAAAATTCCCCCGAATATTTTAATACATTTTAATAATATCAAAACATTCATTACAAATCAAGAAAAAGAAAGCAAGCAATAACGGTTTTCGCTTACGGCGTGTAATTTTGTTGAGAGAAGAAAAAACGGGACGGAAAACCGCCCCGTTAAAAACCGTTTTTTAAAAATATACCGTTACCCTAACGGATTAAAACTCATTTTTATAAAGCATTGTGTAATCTCTTATATTAATTACGCCGTCCTTATTAACATCAAGTGCGGTAATATAAGCTCCGTCGCCCAACCTTGAATTGATATGATCAAGGAAGCGTGCTTCATAGCTGTTTTGGCAAACCGTACACTTAACAAAAGCCGTGCCGTTTTCAAAGCCCGTTATCGTCTCTGTGTGCTCCGCACTCCAAATTGCATAAATATCGGTGTCTGCCGTTACATTTGAAGCGGTGCCGCTCCAATGAACGCAAACCATACCCTCGGGCGCCTGCGGAAACGCAGGAGCAGAGCAGCTGCCTGCCGAATTAACATAGCTGAGGCGAACAATTGCGCTTTCCTGCTCATCAGAGAAATATCTTACTCTGTAAAAATCCTTGCTGATATTGATGTGAACCGTCATAGCCTCGCTGTTTGCCGCACCGGTGTCATATTTATAATCAATTCCCGAAAGGATAATATCATAATCCGTAAAGGAGAATACGCCAAACGAGGAATCATATCCGGTATAGGTATCCTCCTCGCCCTCTTGAACCTCATTCGGATTAGGAATGTTTGACGACTGAATTTTCGACGAATCGCTGAACGAAACGGGAACGGAAAGCGTTTCACCGCTGAACGAAGCCGTTGCATCAATCGTTTGCCTTCCTACATTATATTCCGTTATTTTTCCTGCAAGCAATGTGTTTGCCGAAAGATCAAGCTGCTTTAAATGATTTTCGGAGCAGTTAAGCTCTTCAAGCAGGGTGTTTTTGCTTAAATCAATTGTTTTAAGCTGATTACCGTAGCAGTTTAAATATGTTAAATTCGGACAAACACTGACGAAAAGAGTTTGCAGATTACACTCATCGCATTGAAGCTTTTTTATAGATGATGAAAGCGTGAGTGTGCGAAGCGAGGTGTTTCCTCGGCAGTTTAAATCCGTAAGCGCAGTGTTGGCTGAAACATCAAGGGTTGTTAATTCGTTACCGTTTATAACAAGCTTTTGCAGATTTTTCAGTGCACTGAAATTTGCCTTTGAAACTCCCAAATCGCCTGCATAGAGGCTTTTAAGAGAGGTGAAGTGTTCAATTCCCGTTAAATCCGAGATGCTTCCCGAGGCGAGATAAACAAGCGGCATTTCCGTTACCGCCGCAATTTCGGCGGCGGTTAGATAGCCTGCCGATTCGCCCGTGTCATAATTTTCGGAAATAACCTGCCTGAAAACCTCATCGGGAAAATTAACCGCATTAATTGCAACAGTATCCTCTGCGGCGGCAATAAATGCGCACGAGGCGCAGGAGAGCGCAAGGACTGCCGATGTTAAAACACAAATAAATTTTTTTGTTAATTTATTCAATCCTGTGCACCTCCTATCAACCTCTCTTGAATGTTACGGGGATTGAATTGCTTATCGTTGAGCCGTCGCTCAGCGTTATTGTGCATTTTATTGTTGCCGTGTAGTTAGACGAGGTTGCCGCACCGTTTATCTTAACAAGTCCCGTCGAATCAACGCTTATCTTTGAATTTGAAGTCTCCCACTTAATTGAGGTGTAGTTTTCTGCATTTTCGGGATAGGTGTTTATTCCGAGCTGAATGCTCTTGTTAGAAAGCGTTGCGGCGGTGTAGGTTACACCTGTGCTCTCATCAACCTCTGCGCCGTTATAAACAAACTTAAATGATGTTATAGGCGTTTTATCGTCTATAACCCTGATTGAGGCGGTAACAACCGTTTCTCTGTCATAATCGTCTGTTACGGTATAGGTTACATCAATTGAAGCAGATGCCTCGGTGTTATTCTTTGTTAAAAGAAGCTTTCCGTCAAGAACCTGTGCGGTTAAATTAATTGCGTTTTCATAGGTGAATACCGCCGATTTAATCATTGCGCCTGTTGCATAAACGCCTTGAAGCACAAGCTGATTATTAGCGTTTTTAACATAAGTTCCGCCGTTTTGAACAACCGTTGAATCGCTGAGCTGAATTTGAACATCGCCCGGCGATATGAACGGATGACCGCTCAAGCTGTTATAAGCCGTTTGAAGCTGAGTTAAAGCATCATCTATTACTTCCTGCGATGCCGTGTAGTCATTGCAAACCGCAACGGCATTATCATAAGCTGCTTTGAACGCAGTTCCGTAATCATAAGCGTAATCTGTGTAAACAACAGTTGAATAGTCTTCGATTGCAGCGGCAAGAGCGGTTGTGTCATTAGTTGTAACAACCCTAATTGTTGCGCTGTGTCCGCCGTCTGCCGATTTTGCGGTTATAACCGTTTCGCCTGTTGCAACAAAGGTTACAACGCCCGTTAATTCATCAACGGTTGCAATTTTCGGATTTGCACTATAATACAGGCAATCGGCTATGCTTGGCTGAATAAAAGAGGTTGAGCCCGCAACCGTTGCGCTGATTGTTTTTGTTGTTGTGGGAGCCCCGTAAACAATTTCATTCTCAAAGCTTACCGACTGAACAGGAGTTCTTACGAAGGAAATGCAAACACTGCCCGAGGCGGTGTTTCCGAGCTCATCTGTTGCAGTTGCCGTAATTATTGCATAATCTGCGCTTGCGCCCGTTTTTGTTACAAAGCCGTTTTCATCAACGGTTATACCCTCGCTCTCCTTTGAGGAGCTCCAGGTTAATGAAATCGGAGTTGAATCAGAAGGAAGAACAAAAGCGTTGAGCTGAACGGTTACATTATTCAGCGAGGTTGCCGAATATCTTATAAAGCCTTCGTTTACGACTGAAAGATTATCAGCCGCAACGGGAGATATTAAAACAGATGAAACAGGAACGAAGAGAACAAGGCCGTTATAAGCTTCGTTTAGCTTCGCTATCATAAGGTCAACATCGGCCTGCTTCGCCGTTGATTCGTTAATTATGGTGTTTGCCTGAACAAGCGCCTGATTAAGAACAGCCATTGAAGCGTTTGTGTATTTTTGAGTGTCCTTATTTGCGTCATAGAAATCCTTTAATTCGGCATACCTTGAAGCAAGCTTTGTGTAATCCGTTGTTAAGGTTACTGTGCAGGTTGCTTTTATTGCACCGTCATACGACTCTGCGGTTATAACGCACGAGCCTGTGTTTTTCGGAGTTACAACGCCGCTTGAATCAACCGTTGCAACGCTTTCGTCGCTCGACGACCATAAAACCTCCTGAACCTTTGCATCACTTGGAGAAACAGTTGCGCTAAGCTGGAAGCTTCCTGCATTTGCATACTGCGATACGCTTGTTTTATCAAGGGCAACACCCGTTACAATATATCTGGCAACAACAACTCTAACGGTTCTTGAAACCGTTCTGCCGTAGGTGTCTGTTGCCGTTACGGTTAAGGTTGTTTTTGCGCTTTGGCTTGCCTTTGCGGCATTGATTGTTATTGTGCTGCCGTTTGTTGAAATTTCGGTGTTATCCGATTTTTCGTTTACCGCCCAGGAAATGCTTGTGTAGTTTGAAGCGGCGTCGGCAGGCATGCTTGCCGTTAGAACAGTTCTTGAATTATATGTTGGGCTTGTGCCCTTATAGCTGTGTGCCGTTGCGTCAGCGGCAAGCGTTCCCTGGTCCTTTGATTCATATTTGCCCACGAGATTTTGCGTTTGGTTATCATACGAAAGGTTAATCGTTTGAGCAACAACAAATTCATTGCCTGCAAGAGCGGCTCCTGCGGTGGCAAGCTTATCTGCCGCGGCGTCTATTTGCTCCTGAGTATAGGTATCGTCATAAAGAGCAACCTGTGCCTCCTCATAAGCCGCCTTGAACGCCATACCGTAATTATATGTGTAATCCATATAATTCACATTTTCATATTGAGAGATAACTGTTCTCAGAACAGACCTGTCGCCGTTTGTTGAAACTCTGCATTCGCCTGCAAAGCCGCCGTCATACGAAACGCATCTGATTGTTGTTGCGCCTGCGCCAACGAAGGTTACGAGTCCGTTTTGATCAACGGTGGCAACGCTTTCATTATCGCTTTCCCAATAAACATCCTTTATTTCAGCAGCGCCTATATGAGCAAGCGAGTCGCCCGTTGGATAAATTGTTTTAACAAGCTGCCCCGTGTCTCCCGCATTGCCTTTAAGCTCAGTTGGAGCAACCTCAACCTTCGTTACCGGCTTATACGAGAAGGAAACCCAAACATCATCGCTGAAGGTGTGGTTAAAGTGGTCTGTTACCGTACAGGTTATTCTGCCGTAGCAGCTCTTATTTTCAGTTGGCTTTGCAACACCGTCCTGATCGATTGAAATTAAATCCGTTGAGGATTCCCACTTAACCTCGCTGTAGCTTGCGTTATTCGGATAAAGCCTAACTTTAAGGTCAAGCTTTGCATTTTTATAGGAAAGTCCCTCCTTGAGAAGCGACAAATCATACTGATAGAAATCAGATGTTGCCTCGCCGTCAAGATAAAGCTCAACACGCTGGATATATGTGTATTTCCTCAATCCCTTATATGCCGCTTCAAGCTCCGAATACATTTGATTAACTTCTTTTTGAGTTGAATTCTGTGCGGCAATAAGTGCCTTTGCCTCATTCAGCTTTGCCGTATAGACTGCATAAGTGTCGGGATAATAGTTTTCCTCGCCGAGTGAAAGGCTTGTGTATGTGTTAACGAGCTCTTGCAGAGCGTCATAATTAGTTACAACATTAACAGCACAGGTGCCTACGAAGCCGCCGTCCTTTGTTACACAGGTGATTTCGCAATCGCCGCCGTAAACAAAGGTAACAAGACCGTTTTTATCAACCGTGGCAACACCCTCATCGCTTGAATACCAGGTAACGGCCTTAACATCTGCCGTGCTTTTTCCGAAAGCATTAAGCGGAGAAATTTTTGCTTCGAGCTGACGCGTCTCTCCGGCTTTTCCGCCAACAACCGAAGCGGGCTCAATCGTTACGCCCGTTGCAACCGTTTTTCCGAAGGAGATAACAACGCTGTCTGAAACGGCGGTGCCCATATAATCCCTTGCGGTAACCGTTATTGTTGCATAGCACTCGGAGTTTGAGGTTGGCTTGCAAACGCCGTTTTTATCAACCGAAACGGAATCACTGTCGGACGACCACTCGATGCTGCTATACATTGCGCCAACGGGATTAAGCAAATATCCCAAATCGTATTTTGTGTTTTTATAGCTTACGGTTTCAACATCAACGCTGATATATTCTCCCGCTTTATTTGAGTTTTTGTCTAAAATCGTTACACTGTTTAATCCTATGAATCCGCCGAGCTTATAGAAAATATAAAGCAGCTCCTCTGCGTATGTTTCAACCGAATCCTGCGATGCAAGGGCAACCTCATCACGAATATAATAAGCATAGTTGAGCTTTCTCATATATTCCTGATAATCCTTTGCGTTATCGGCTGTTTTGCGGATAATCGTTTTTTCGCAAAGACTGATGATTTCGTTAAGTCTGCTCTTATCGGGATAAACCGTTACGGTTACCTCGTCCTTTATTCCGCCGTCTGCAGAAACGCAGGTAAGCGTTGCCGTGCCGACATCAACGCCCTTAACAACGGCATTACCCGTTGAGGTGTTTATGCTGACAACCTGAAGAACATCCTCATCGGAGGAATACCAATTTGCGTTTCGGCAAACTGCATTATTACCGGAAAGCGAGCCGTCAAAGCTCATTTCGTGCTCAACCGAAAGCGTTTGACCGTTTGTTACGGAATGATTATCGCCAACGATATTATTGCTGTTTGCATAATTTCTTGCAACACAAAGAGTTATAACATCGCTCTTAACATCTCCGTCCTCGGAAACGCAGTAAATATTAACGCTTTGCGCAACTTCATTTGCGGCAGAGAGCTTTATTTTTGCCGTGCCGTTTGAATTATCTTGGCTTACAGTGAAATTATTGTTATCAATATGCCAAATAAGATTTTTGTTTGTTGCATCCTCAGGAAGAATTGTAGCAGTTATAACTGCTCCCTTGTTGTTATATGTTATATCGGCGTCGCCCGCTTTAATGCGAACCATTGCATATTTAAGCGTTTCGCCGTTTACCTCAACCTGTGAAGTTGTGAGTGTGCTTCCGTTCGTTGTTCCCGTTGCGGCAAGTGAAATGCTTTCAACAGGCTGGCCGTTATCAATATCCTTTGAGGTCATAACCTCTGAAATTTGATAAAAGCTTCCGTCATAAATATAGTAGCCCGTTTCGGCTCTGCAAACAACGGTGCAGGTTCCGCCCGCAACCGCCCAATAATGACCGGTGCTGTCTATTTTTCCTATGCCGTCTGTTACGGAGCCGTCATTCATCACGGGATTGCCGTTTTCATCGGTAAGAGGATTGCCTGCCTCATCCGTTTCCTGATAAGCGTCGCCCGCCCACAGATATTCGGTTTCCTGCGTTTCTTCATTCAAAACGGCAATTCCCCAATGGAGATAAAGATTATCTGCGGTTGCAACACGGTTTGGATAAACGGTTGCGTGGCAATATTCATCGCCGCCTATATTTATTGATGCATAATCGGTTGTTATTTCAACATCGCTCAAATACCGTCCCGTTTTTCCCGTTACGGTAACATCGTATGTTTTTGAAATATTATTTGCCGCCGAGGTGGCAGTTATGGTTACTGTTTGCTGTGAATATTCTCCGAGCGAGCCTCCTGCGTCTCTGCCCGTTATTGTTCCCGTTACCGGATCAACCGAAGCAATGCTTGGATCGCTTGAAGTCCAGGTTATGTCGTTTGTTATTGCCGCAACGGGCTTTGTGTCTGTTATTTCAAGCTGAATTTGGGCTCCCTCTTTAACGGCGGTTGCACCGGCAATTTTGAAATCCGTCATCGGAACGCCTTCAACAACCGTAAAGGTTATTGAGTCATTTGTTGTGAATTGAAGTATAATATTTGCAATGATTTTTACGGCAGTTGCAGTAAGCTGAACGGGATCTGCCGTGTCGCCTGCAATATCTGCAATAGCAAAGCAGGTGTCCAAAATTGCGGCAAGAACATTTCTGTTCATATCGAGGCCAACATATTTTATGAGTATATCCGCAATCTGGCCCGAATCAATAACTCCCGTGTTTTCAAGCTCATAGATATAGTTTATGTATTTCAAAAGATTGTTGATAAAGCCCTCTGTGTCGGGAGAAACAAGAATTGTTACCGTTCCCGTGTTTTTAAAGGAAACAAGGCCGGAATCGTCAACGGTTGCAACAACCTTTCCGTTATCAAAAATTGAAGAGCTTTTAACCGAATAGATAACGCCCATGTGAAGCCTTGTGGGTGTTGTGCAGGCAGAAAGCTGAACCTTTGAGCCCTTTGCAACGGTTGTCGGCACATCCTGCTTGTTTGTTATATGAGTTCCGTTTGGAATAAAATCGGCATATATCTCCTCCGATTTATTAACAACAACGCTGAAGCTGTCTTGATCAAGAATATTTCCGTCGGCATCATACATTGTGCAGTAAATTACCGTGTGAACCTTATCAAGATATGTGCGAAGCGAATCAATAAGCTGACCCTTATAGGAATCAATATACTCGGCAAGGATTGAATCGGAGCCGAAGGCATCCTCAACAAGGCTGATGATTTGGTCGGTATCCATTGTGTCAAGATTTACCTTATCATTGAACAAAACCTTTTCAAGCGCTTTTTTCATAATCCCGCCCACAAGCGGAATCGTTCCAACCTCATTATCAAGCCAAAGCCTAACCGCAGCGCCCTTTGAGGAGTCAAACGCACGAACAAGACCATCCTCCGTTACATCGCAAACGGTGGGTGTGTCGCTCGTCCATTTAACATATCCGTTATCGGGCAGGGAACAATCAATAAAGCTATATTTAAATTGCTTTTTTTCGCCCTCAACCATATACTCGATATACGGAGATTCGCCGTCCTCGGCAAATTCTGGAACGAGCGTTCCGTCCTCATAGAAGATTTGAATGTTATAAAAGCCTATAACACTGCTGTTATCCGCAAGCGCAGAAAAGCAGGGCGTTAAGCTGCAAAAAACAGTCAGCACCGAAAGAAATATGCTTATTATGCGCTTTCTTACTTTATACGATTTCATACATTCAGCCTCCACAAATAAATTCATATATAAATTAGATATTAATTAATAATACGCCATTATCGGTAATATTATATATTTTTTTACATTTTAATTCCATTGTTATATTCGACAAAATTTACTATTCCAAATTGTATATTTTTACTAAACAAAAAGTAGAACGACAAAAAACCGCAGGGCACGCAGCTCTGCGGTGTGTAATAATTTTGTGTAATCATTTGCCGATTTTTTAAGGCTCCTGAACGAAAAGCTCGCAGATAAGCGCCGAGGAGCCGTCCTCCTGCGTTATCAGCTTTCGTGAATCTTTTACACAAACGGTTTTTGAACCTTTTGCGGAAATTTTATATGTAATTTCACTTTTTCCGCCCTCTGAAATCTGCTTTCTTATGTCGTCCTCAAGCGGCTTAACCGGCTGCGGAATAAGCCTTGAAAGGTCGCCTGAAAGCTTCTCAAAAAAGTCGGCTCTGGTGTACTGAATAAGGCGAACAAAATCGCCGCTGATAAGGTCGCAGGCAAACGGCTTTTCAGGCGTTGTAAAGAATATTGCTCCGTTGAGATTTTTAAGCAAATTGATAAGCTTATCGTTTGCCTCGTCCGCCTTTTTTTCAGCCTCCTTTATTCTTGTTATATCAGTAAAAACAGCGTGAAAAATCGGGCTTCCGTCCTCATCCCTTTTATGCACGGCGGCGTTGCATTTACACCAAATATATGAGTTTTTATGCGGCATAACCCTATATTCCAAATCTATTTCCTCGCCCGTTGCCATCGCCCTGCCGACGGCTTGAAAAACAAGCGTTTTATCCTCGGGATGAATAAGCTCGTCAATGCGGTGCACCTTACTGTTAAAGCTCTCCTTATCCGTTCCGAAAAGGCGGCAGCACGCCTCGTTAAGATAGAGTGCCTCAAAGTGCATATTCGGCGTTACCCTAAACAGACAAACACCGCCCGAAACAAGGTCTATAAGGTGGTTAACCTCACGAGCCTGCTCTCTTATTTTTTCTGTTTTTTCCCTGCTTCTCGAAACATCTGCAAAAACAAGTCTGCAAAGTGAAGAATTTTCATAATTTTGGGCGGTGCAATGAACAAAATCACGCCTGCCGTCCTTTTTAACAACATCAAAATCCATATAAATATACGGGGAATCCTTTTTGCAGATTTTAGATAAAACCTCCTGCCTTTCGGAAGGATTGATTATTTCCTGCAAAAAAAGCTTTCCCTGATGGATTTTTGACGGATGAACTCCAAAAAACGAAGAAAAATGACTGTCTGAATCAACAACTCGAAAATTATCCTCTTTATCAACAACGCAATTTAAAAAATCAACTTCAAATGCTCGTTCCTCTGTGTTTTCATTCACTTTAAAAACGAAACTCCCTTCATCAAACCGATGTTTAATTATCAATTTTGCAGGTGCCGAACACACCAACAGTATATTATATCGGCATTATAACACAAAAATTATTTATTTGCGAACAATTTGTTAATATTTATGCCGAAAATTAAAATTTGCTATATGCAAAAGCAAAACAATGTGTTATTATACTAATAATAATTTTTTCTGATTATGAAAAGGAGAGCAAAATGGCAGAGGTTTTCAGAATTTTTGTTGAAAAGAAAAAAGGAAATGACATTGAGGCAAGGCATATCCTTGATGACCTTAAAACAAACGTGGGCATAACCGCACTTGAGGATTTAAGGCTTATCAACAGATATGACGCACAGGGACTTTCAAGAGAGGAATTTGACGAAGCGGCACGCCTTATTCTTTCCGAGCCGAACCTTGATAATATATATACATCTCTTGAAATCGAGAGCGGCTGGAAATGCTTTGCAACGGAATTCCTGCCCGGCCAGTATGACCAAAGAGCAGACAGCGCAGCGCAATGCATTCAGCTTCTTACGGCAGGCGAGCGCCCCGAAATTTTAAGTGCGAAAATAATTGCCGTTAAGGGCGATATAACAGATGAAGAATTTAATAAAATTAAAGCATACATAATCAACCCCGTTGAATCCCGTGAGGCTTCAATGGCTCTGCCCGAAGCACTCGATATTAAAGCCGATATTCCTGCCGACATTGCAAGAATTAACGGCTTTATCGAAAAAACAGACACGGAAATTGCGGATTACCACAAATCAATGGGCTTTGCAATGAGCATTGCCGATTTATGCTGGGTGCGCGACTATTTCAAAACGGAAAAGAGAAATCCGAGCCTAACAGAGCTTAAGGTTATTGATACTTATTGGAGCGACCACTGCCGCCACACAACCTTCAGCACAAGGCTTGACAGCATAACGGTTGAAAAATCAAAATACGCAAATGCTATTGAGGACGCATTAAATCAGTATTTTGAAATAAGAAAAGAGGTTTACGGCACACGCGAAAAGGATGTTTGCCTTATGGATATGGCGTGTATCGGAACAAAGGTGCTCAAAAAGCGCGGAGAAATAACAAACCTTGACGAAAGTGAAGAAATCAACGCCTGCTCAATCGAGGTTCCCGTTGTTATTGACGGAAAAGAGGAGCAATGGCTTGTTCAGTTTAAAAACGAAACTCACAACCACCCAACGGAAATTGAACCCTTCGGCGGTGCGGCAACCTGCCTCGGCGGCGCAATCCGTGATCCTCTTTCGGGCAGAGCCTATGTTTATCAGGCAATGCGTGTAACAGGCTGTGGAGATCCAACCGTTTCCTTTGAGGATACGCTTGACGCAAAGCTTCCGCAAAGAAAGATAACAACAGGAGCGGCGCAGGGATATTCAAGCTACGGAAACCAGATAGGCCTTGCAACAGGACAGGTTGCCGAGCTTTATGACGACGGCTATGTTGCAAAGCGTATGGAGATAGGCGCAGTTATAGGTGCTTCTCCTAAGGAAAATGTTATCCGTGAGGTTCCACAGGAAAACGATATTATCGTTCTTTTGGGCGGCAGAACAGGAAGAGACGGCTGCGGCGGTGCAACAGGCTCCTCAAAGGCGCACAACAGCTCATCAATTGAAACCTGCGGTGCAGAGGTTCAAAAGGGTAATCCCCCAACCGAAAGAAAAATTCAAAGGCTTTTCCGAAAGGCTGAGGCCGCAAAAATGATTAAAAGATGCAACGATTTCGGCGCAGGCGGTGTTTCCGTTGCCATCGGCGAGCTTGCAGACGGACTTAAAATAGACCTTGATAGGGTGCCGAAGAAATATGACGGACTTGACGGCACGGAGCTTGCCATTTCCGAATCGCAGGAAAGAATGGCTGTTGTGCTTGATAAGAATGATGTTGACAACTTCATCAGGCTTGCAAACGAAGAAAACCTTGAAGCAACGCCCGTTGCGGTTGTTACCTCCGAAAACAGACTTGTTATGACATGGAGGGGCGACACAATAGTTGACATCAGCCGTGATTTCCTTAACACAAACGGCGTTACTCAGCACGCAGACGCAGTTATTGCGGCGGTTGACGAAAATGAAAATTACAGAAATCTTGTTCCTGCCGAGCTCAAAAGCAAAAAGCTCTCCGAGGCTCTTAAATGCAATCTTTCAAGGCTTGAAGTTTGCAGCCAAAAGGGACTTGTTGAGCGCTTTGACTCATCAATCGGTGCGGCAACCGTTAATATGCCCTATGCAGGCGCATATCAGCTTACTCCCGAGGAGGCTATGGTTGCAAAAATCCCCGTTGAAAACGGAGAAACAGACACGGCAACCGCTATGGCATACGGCTTTATTCCGAAGCTTTCACGCTGGAGCCCGTTTCATTCCTCTGCCTTTGCCGTTACGGAATCACTTGCAAAGCTTGCCGCAGTAGGATGTAATCCGAGCGAGGCAAGGCTTACATTCCAGGAATATTTTGAAAGACTTAATGACGATCCGAAGCGCTGGGGCAAGCCGGCAGCGGCTCTTTTAGGCTCAATCACCGCTCAAATCGGATATAAAACACCGTCTATCGGCGGCAAAGACAGTATGAGCGGCTCGTTCAACGAGCTTGATGTTCCGCCCACTCTCGTTTCTTTTGCAGTCGGTATGACAGAGGCTTCAAAAACAGGCTCTGCCTTGTTCAGCAAGGCAGGCTCTAAGGTTGTTATGCTCAACCTTCCCGTTTGCGAAGGCTCGGGACTGCCCGAATACGATAGGGCAATGGCGCTTTTGATGAAGGTTTATGAGGGCGTCAGAAGCAAAAGGGTGCTTTCTGCATCTGTTGTTAAAGAGGGTGGCTCTGCCGCATGCGTTTGCAAAATGGCATTCGGAAACAAAGCAGGCTTTACCTTTGCACAAAATCTTGACGCAGAAACACTTTTCGCCGCAAAGCAGGGCAACATTGTTGCAGAGCTTGCAGACGGCGCAGAGGAATTATTTGACGGATTTGATATTACCGAGCTCGGCACAACAAACGATAACGGCGTGTTTATTATAAACGGCGATGTTCTTACGGTTGACGAGCTTATAGATGAATGGACGGGCAAGCTTGAAGGCGTTTTCCCAACAGACAGCAGGGCAACCGCCGCAATGTCGCAGGAAATTGAGCTTTCGGACGAGCGTTCAATATTCATCTGCAAAAACAAGGTTGCAAGGCCAAAGGTGTTTATCCCTGCATTCCCCGGCACAAACTGCGAGGTTGACACGGCAAGAGCTTTTGAAAAGGCAGGCGCAGAAACGGAAATTCTTGTTGTTAAAAACCTTTGCGCTAATGATATTAACGAAACAATTGAAAAGATGGTTAAGGCTATCGGAGAAAGCCAAATCGTTATGCTTCCCGGCGGATTTTCAGGCGGTGATGAGCCTGAGGGCTCGGGCAAATTCATTGCAACAACATTCAGAAACCCGAAAATCAAGGAAGCAATCGAAAAGCTCCTTAATTGCAGAGACGGCCTTATGCTCGGTATCTGCAACGGCTTCCAAGCACTTATCAAGCTCGGTCTTGTGCCCTACGGCGAGATAAGAGAGATAAAGCCCGAGGATCCGACACTTACCTTTAACACAATCGGCAGACATATTTCGCAGATGGCATACACAAGAGTTACAAGCACAAAATCTCCGTGGCTTTCGGGCGTTAGCGCAGGAGATGTTTTCGCAGTTCCGATTTCACACGGCGAGGGCAGATTTGCCGCTAATGACGAGGTTATCAAGCGCCTTGCCGAAAACGGACAAATTGCAACTCAATATGTTGACCTTAACGGAAGCCCCGTTGCCGAAATGCCGTTTAACCCGAACGGCTCCGTTTGCGCAGTTGAAGGCATAACCTCGCCGGACGGACGCGTTTTCGGTAAAATGGGCCATTGCGAAAGAAAGGGCGAAAATCTTTATAAGAATGTTCCGTTTGAAAAGGATATGAAAATATTTGAAAGCGGAGTTAATTATTTTAAATAATCAGACTGTCAGTTAAGCCGTTGAATCTTTGAGCAGCCGACAGCTGCACTCGTGCGCACGAAAACTCGAGCGAAATTTTTCGACAACGAGGTATAACGGAAAAAGGCACTTTATTAAAGCCGTTGGATTTTTGCGTTAGACAAGGCGGCAGGAAAATTTCGACGACGGGCGCATACATTTTGTATGTAACCGAGCGAAATTTTTCGACAACGAGGTATAACGGAAAAAGGCATTTTATTAAAGCCGTTGAATTTTTGCGTTAGACAAGGCGGCAGGAAAATTTCGTTGAAGGGCGCATACATTCTGTATGTAACCGAGCGAAATTTTTCGACAACGAGGTATAACGGAAAAAGACACGGCTTGGGAGGATAATAGATAATGAAATATGTTGTAGTATTATACGACGGAATGGCAGACTATCCCGTTCCGGCACTTGACGGAAAAACACCGATGATGGTTGCTGAAAAGCCGAATCTTGATTATCTTGCACAGAGAAGCGAGGTTGGGCTTGTGCGAACTGTTGCAAAGGGACTTAAACCGGGAAGCGATGTTGCAAATATGAGCGTTATGGGATTTGACCCAATGAAGTATTACACGGGAAGAAGTCCGCTTGAGGCGGCTTCGATAGGAATTGATATGCTGCCGAGCGATGTTTCGCTTAGGTGCAATCTTGTTACGCTTTCCGAGGACGATAAGCCTTATGAGGAAAAAACAATTGAGGATTACTGCGCAGACGATATTTCCTCTGAAGAGGCGGAAATACTTATAAAGGCGGTTGACAAAGCGCTTGGCAATGCCGTTTTCAGATTTTATCCCGGAGTTTCTTACAGGCATTGCCTTATCTGGGCAAACGGAACAACGGAGCTTGGAAATATGACTCCGCCGCACGATATTACGGGAAAGGTTATAACGGATTATTTATCGAAGAGCGAAAACGCAAGGCCGCTTATTGAAATGATGAAAAAATCCTATGATATTCTTAAAGATCACCCCGTAAATATTGAGAGAAAGAAAAGAGGAAAAAGACCTGCAAACTCCATTTGGCTTTGGGGCGAGGGAACAAGGCCTGCAATAAGCCCGTTTGAAGAAATTTACTCAATTAAGGGCGGGGTTGTTTCCGCAGTTGACCTAATTAAAGGAATAGGCGGATGCGCAAAAATGGAGGTTGCCGAGGTTGAGGGTGCAACGGGATATATAGACACTAATTTTGAGGGCAAGGCAAGGGCAGGACTTGATTTGCTTGAAAGAAACGACCTTGCATATATTCATTTTGAAGCAACAGACGAGTGCGGACACAGAAACGAGCCTGAAAACAAGGTTCGTGCCATTGAAATGATAGACAAAAGAGTTCTTCCTATTCTTTTTGAGGGGCTTAAAAAATTTGACGATTACAAAATTATGGTGCTTCCCGACCACCCAACTCCCATTGTTACACGCACCCACGCAAGCGACCCGGTGCCGTATTTGATTTACCATAAAAGCAAAGAAATTGAGGGAGTTGAAACTATAAACGAGGAAACTGCCGCCGCAACGGGCAACTTTATTGATTTCGGCCCGAGCATTATGACGCATTTTCTTAAAGACTGATGAATGATGAATATGAAAAAATATAAAAAAATTGCAGTTATCCTGCTTTGTGCCGCTATTTCAATCGGCATTTCCGCCTGCTCCGATACAACGAAGGAGCAAAACGGAGCAGACTTAAAGGAGAGCGAAAGCACCTCTGCTTATGAGGAAATAACCGATTCGAGAAATGACGAAAATGTTATTATAGACGAAAAAACCGCTGAGGAGCTTGCATACAGTGCCCTATGCGAAACGGATTTTTCCGATTTCGGAATTGAAGCAACGATTGATGATTTTGAGCTTGAGAGCTGTGTGCTTAATGACGGCGGATGGCGCCGTGAGGAATACGGCTACACATCAAGGGTTTGGACCGTAACATATAATAATAAAAACACGCTTTGCGACAGTATCTATTTTGATATAAGCGAGCAGGGCGGAGCGATGCTTTACTGCGGCTACCAGGGAGACTGATTAAGGAGAGGATATAAATATGAAGCTTGACACTATTTGCGTTCAGGGCGCATACAAACCGAAAAGCGGAGAGCCGAGGGTTGTTCCGATAATTCAAAGCACAACATTTAAATACGATTCAAGCGACGCTATGGGAGATTTGTTTGATCTTAAAACAAGCGGATACTTCTATTCACGGCTTCAAAACCCAACCTGCGATTATGCGGCGGCAAAAATTGCCCTGCTTGAAGGCGGCGTTGCGGGAATGCTTACGGCAAGCGGCCAGGCGGCGAACTTCTATGCCGTGTTCAACATAGCTCAGGCGGGCGACCATGTTGTTTCAAGCTCTGCCATTTACGGCGGAACCTTCAACCTTTTTAATGTTACAATGAGAAAGCTCGGAATTGATTTCACATTTGTTCCGCCTACTGCAACGAAGGAGGAAATTCAAGCTGCTGTTAAGCCAAACACAAAATGCATCTTCGGCGAAACAATTTCCAACCCGAGCCTTGATATTCTTGATATTGAGTTGTTTGCACAGGTTGCACACGAAAACGGCATTCCGCTTATTATTGACAACACCTTTGCAACACCCGTTAACTGCCGTCCGTTTGAATTCGGATGCGATATTGTTACTCATTCAACAACAAAATATATGGAGGGCCACGCCTCAACAATCGGCGGCGCAATAGTTGACAGCGGTAAATTCAATTGGGAGCAAAACGACAAATTCCCCGGACTTACCACTCCCGACGAAAGCTATCACGGCTTAACCTATTCAAAGGATTTCGGCGAAGCCGCCTATATAACAAAGGCAACCGTTCAGCTTATGAGAGATTTGGGCTCTATTCAGGCTCCGCAGAATGCTTTTCTGCTTAATGTGGGCCTTGAAACGCTTCATTTAAGAATGGCTCGCCATTGCGAAAATGCAAAAAAAGTTGCAGAATATCTTAAAAATAACGATAAAATCAGCTGGGTTAAATGCGCAATGCTTGAAGATGATGAGCAGCACGGATTGGCAGAAAAATATATGCCAAACGGCACCTGCGGCGTTGTTTCCTTCGGCATTAAGGGAGGAAGAGGTGCCGCAACCGTATTTATGGACAGCCTTAGGCTTGCCGCAATAGTTACCCATGTTGCAGACGCACGCACCTGTTGCCTGCACCCCGCTTCAACAACTCACCGCCAGCTTTCAGACAGTGAGCTTGAGGAGTGCGGAGTTACACCCGATTTGCTTCGCTTATCCTGCGGAATTGAAGCGGCAGAGGATATTATTGACGATATTCAGCAGGCGCTTGACAAAATCTGAAAAAACACCGAAGGGCTGTTAAAAAATGTTTGTTGATATAGCAAAAATAAAAATTAAAGCAGGAAACGGCGGTGCGGGCGCAGTTGCCTTTCACCGTGAAAAGTATGTTGCCTCGGGCGGTCCCGACGGCGGCGACGGAGGTAAGGGCGGAGACATTATTTTCGTTGTTGACGACAACCTTGCAACGCTTGCCGATTTCCGATATAAAAGAAAATACTCCGCCAAAAACGGCTTGCCCGGAGAGGGAGATAAAAAGCACGGCAAAAACGGCGAAAGTCTTGAAATAAGAGTTCCCCGAGGAACAATTATTAAAGAAGCAACAACAGGCGCAGTTATGGCTGATATGAGCAAAACGGAGCGCTTTGTTGCGGCAAAGGGCGGAAAAGGCGGCTGGGGAAATCAGCATTTTGCAACGCCTACCCGCCAGGTTCCCCGATTTTCAAAGCCGGGTATGCCCGGAGAGGAATGGGAGGTTAGCCTTGAATTGAAGCTTCTTGCAGATGTTGGGCTTTTGGGCTATCCCTCCGTTGGCAAATCAAGCCTCATCTCCGTTGTTTCACAGGCAAAGCCGAAAATAGGCGATTATCATTTCACAACTCTTGTTCCAAACCTCGGCGTTGTTTCCATGGGCGAGGGCAGCTCGTTTGTTATTGCCGATATACCCGGACTTATTGAAGGCGCAAGCGAGGGAATAGGCCTTGGCCACGAATTTTTGAGGCATGTTGAGAGGTGCCGTCTGCTTGTTCATATTGTTGATGTCAGCGGCTTTGAGGGCAGAAATCCGAAGGAGGATTTCAAAAAAATTAACGAGGAGCTTATTAAGTTCAACCCCGAGCTTGCCGAAAGACCGCAGATTGTTGCAGGCAACAAGATTGATATGGCAGAGCCCGAGCAAATAGAGGATTTTAAAAATTGGATTGAAGCGCAGGGCTATGAATATTATTCAATCTGCGCACCTATATGTGAGGGCACAAAGGAGCTTATGCAGGCGGTTTGGAATAAATTGCAGACTCTGCCGCCAATTAAGGAATACGAGGCAGAGGAAATTCCGCCCGAGGCGTTTATTAAATCCGACGAGGGCTTTAAAATTTCACAGCCCGAAAGGGGCTACTTTATTGTTGAAGCATCTTGGTTTCCCCGTGTTCTTCAAGGCGTTGATGTTGAGGATTACGAAAGCCTGCAATATATGCAAAGAGTGCTTGAAAAAAGCGGCGTTTTCGACGCACTTCGAGAGCAGGGTATTCAGGAGGGCGACACCGTTTCAATTTACGATGTTGAATTTGAATATGTGCCGTAAAATCACGATAAAAAGCGGAGAGCTTGTATGAGATTTAATGATAAAAATGTTAATCCAAAGCAATTAAGTCCGCTCAACCTTGCGTTTATCGGCGACTGCATTTATGAAATTTTAGTGCGTGAGGAGCTCGTTTGCACGGCAAACCGCCCCGTAAACGATTTGCACAGGGAGAGCGTTAAATTTGTTTGTGCAAAGGCGCAAACAGAGGCATATTCTAAAATTAAAGATTTTTTAACCGAGGAGGAGGAGGCACAGTTTAAGCGCGGACGAAACGCCAAAACAGGCCATTCCCCAAAAAGTGCATCCGACGCAGAATACCACACGGCAACAGGCATTGAGGCGCTTTTCGGATACCTTTATTTAACGGAGCAGACCGATAGAATAAAGGAGCTCTTTAAAATAATCTGCGAATAAATAGGCAACGGGTAACATTTTACGGGCAAACCTTGTTTGCCTGTATAATCGTTACGGAAAACCGCTCCCCTGCAAATTCATAAAAGAATATTATTCTGCTTTTATAACAAAAGACCTAATGCTTTCGCATTAGGTCTTTTTGTTATTCGTTATTCTGTTTTTCGGCGGTGCTGTAAGGACAGCAGGCGCCGCAGGAGGAGCAATCGCATCCGCAGGAGGATTTTCCCTTTTTCCTGTCCTTAACTAATTTATAAACAATTGCGCCGACAATAAGAATTATAACTGCAAGCACAAGTGCCGTTGATAAATTCAAAACCATAACCGCCTTTCTTTTTTAAGCATTTACCTTAAAAATAATCTTAACCGTGGTTCAAATTGCTCAGGACAAAGGAGAGTACTTGTTTTTTCTGAAAATAAGATAGATAAAGCCTACAAGGGCAACGATTGCCAAAGCCGACCAAACGGTAAAGCCTGTTGTAAACACAGTGCCGATATTATAAATCATAAACGAAATCAGATAAGCAAAAGCCGTTTGATAGCCGATTGCAAAAGCAGTCCATTTTGCATTGTTCATCTCTCTTTTTATCGCACCGATTGCCGCAAAGCACGGAGCACAAAGCAAATTGAATGCAAGGAAGGAATACGCCGAAAGCATCGTAAAATCAGAAGCAAGACTGCCCCAAATTTCCGTGCCGTTTTCCGAAACCTCACCTGCAAAATGATAAAGCACACCATAGGTTGCAACAACATTTTCCTTTGCAATAAGGCCTGTTACCGCCGCAACCGCCGCTTTCCAATTTCCCCAACCGAGAGGAATGAAAATCCAGCTTATACATTTTCCGAGAAACGCAAGAACGGAATTATCAAGGCTTTCTACCATACAGAACCTGCCGTTTTCAATTCCGAAGCCCTGCAAAAACCACAAAACAATCGTTGAAAGCAAAATAACCGTTCCCGCTTTTTTTATAAATGACGAGGCACGCTCCCACATTGAGCGAAAAACATAGCCTGCCGTGGGCAAATGATATGCAGGAAGCTCCATAACAAACACAGCAGGATCGCCTGCAAAGCGCTTTGTTTTTTTAAGAATAATTCCCGAGGCAATTATTGCACCGATTCCGAGAAAATATGCGCTTGGAGCAACCCACCACGCACCGCCGAACAGTGCGCCTGCAATAAGCGCAATAATCGGAAGCTTTGCGCTGCAGGGAATAAATGTTGTTGTTATAACCGTCATTCTTCTGTCGCGTTCATTTTCTATCGTTCTTGACGCCATAATTCCCGGAACACCGCAGCCCGTGCCTATGAGCATCGGGATAAACGATTTTCCCGAAAGACCGAAGCGGCGGAAAATCCTGTCCATAATAAAGGCAATTCTTGCCATATATCCGCACCCTTCAAGAAGCGCAAGCAAAATAAACAAAACAAGCATTTGCGGAACAAAGCCGAGAACGGCGCCCACTCCCCCTATAATTCCGTCAACAACAAGACTGATGAGCCACGGAGCACAATTGATTGCTTCAAGTCCGCCCGTTACCGCAGGAGGAATTAACTCGCCGAACAAAACATCGTTTACCCAATCTGTTGCCCGGCCGCCTATTGTGTTTATCGAAATATAATAAACAAGAAACATAACAACTGCAAAAATAGGAAGAGCAAGAAAACGGTTTGTTACGATTTTATCTATTTTATCTGAGGTGGAAAGCTTTCCTTTTGTTTTATTAATATAGCACAAATCAATAATTGAAGCAATATATGAATAGCGTTCATTTGTTATAATGCTTTCACTGTCATCATCAAAATGCTTCTCTGCCCTTTTGATAATATCCTCCGCCTGCTGTGCGGAAAAGCCGTTTACCTGAATTTTATCATCGCGCTCAAAAAGCTTGATGGCATAAAATCTTTTTTGATTTTCGGGAATATCTTTAAGCTTTTCTTCGATTTCTTCAAGGTATTTTTCCGCCTCTGCGGAAAATCTGTGAGCCCTTTGATATTCTCCGCTCTGTGCCTGCTCGCATACCGCCCTTGAAGCAGCCTCTATACCCTCGCCCTTCAGTGCGGAAATTTCAACAACCTTGCATCCGAGCACCCTTGAAAGCTTATCAAGCTTAATCTCATTTTCGCTTTTCCTTACAAGATCCATCATATTAATAGCAACAACAACAGGCACACCGAGCTCAAGAAGTTGAGTTGTTAAATAGAGATTTCTTTCAAGATTTGTTCCGTCAACAATATTAAGAATTGCATCGGGCTTTTCATCAAGTATGTAATTTCTTGCCACAACCTCTTCAAGAGTATATGGCGAAAGACTGTAAATTCCAGGCAAATCGGTTAATGTTACGCTTTTATCCGATTTAAGCCTGCCCTCCTTTTTTTCAACCGTTACTCCCGGCCAGTTGCCGACATATTGATTGGCACCCGTTAGCGCATTAAACAGGGTTGTTTTTCCGCTGTTTGGGTTGCCTGCAAGTGCTATTTTCAAACCCATTTTTCTTTCCTCCTGCTTGTTTATATAGTTGTTAGGCTTCCTAATTACTGTTAGTTTCTCCTAACTTGTTATTCAAAAATTACACGCTTTTCAGCGCATAATCTTTTTTATCTTTATTACAGTCCGTCTGCGGTTGGGGCTACGCCTCTTCAACCTCAATATTTGCCGCATCTGCCTTGCGCAGAGAAAGCTCATAATTTCTAACGGTTACTTCAATAGGATCGCCGAGCGGAGCAACCTTGCGTATGTAAACCTCAACGCCCTTCGTTATTCCCATATCCATTATTCTTCGTTTAAGTGCGCCCTCGCCGTTTATCCTTTTAACGATAATGCGTGAGCCGATTTTTGCATCCTTTAATGTCATACCGCAAATCCTCCCTATTAATAATATATTATTAATTAAACCATAATTTTATTAGCCGCACCCCTGCTTATTGCAATGCGTGAATTTTTAATGTTAACTATAAGGCTTCCGCCAAGGCTGTTTATAACGGTTACGGCAGCACCCTCAACAAAGCCGAGGCTTTCAAGATGACGCTTTGTTTCCTCTCGTGCTTCAACCTTTATTATTTTCATTTCTTTTCCGTGATCTGCCATGGAAAGAGGCATAAACAAATCCCCCTTTTTGAGTTAGTATTAACTAACACAAGTGCAAAAATAATTAGTTAGTATTTCCTAACCGATTAGAATATACCACAGGAAATTAAAAAAGTCAACACTTTTTTTCAAGAAAATAAAAATTCATTGCAACACTTTGGGCAATATTTTATACTTAAAGAGTGAAGACACAATTGTTTCTTTATTTACTGCTTTGCAAGGGAGGAATGAATATGGCAGACAAAGAGCTGATTATAAAAGCAAAAAACGGCGACGCAGACGCCTTTTGCCTGCTTTACGGCGAATACAAGGACAGGCTTTTCCGCTATGCCTACTATAAGCTCGGAAATTATGAGGACGCAGAGGACGCCGTTTCAAGCTGTGTTCTTTCTGCCTTTGAGCAAATCAAAACGCTCAAACGCCCCGAGGCGTTTAACGCTTGGATTTTCCGCATTCTTTTCTGCGCCTGCTCCTCGCAAATCAAGGAGCAAATTGAAAGGCGAAGCAGAAGCGAAGCCGCAGAAAATCTTTTGCCCGATACCGAAAGCGGCGAAAGGCATATTGAAAGAAGCGAGCTAAAATTCGCCCTTGAAAAGCTGACCGAGGAGGAAAGAGACATTGTTTTGCTTTCCGTTTTGGGAGGCCTAAAAAGCAGAGAAATTGCAAAAATAAGCTCATTAACCTCAGGCTCCGTGCGCTCAAAGCTGAGCAGAAGCCTTGCGAAAATGAGAGAATATTTGGAGTGATTTAGTGTGAAAATCACACTAAATCAATTATATCACCCTCAAAATTTGCCAAAGGCATAATTTTGAGATGGCTAAATTCCCATTATACGCCTTATCCGGCTACAATAAGGCGTTAGGATTTTTTATTAACTATGTGTAGCCGGAAAGGCTATGGGAATTATTATGAAAAAAAATAAAGACAATTTCAAATTTATAAAAAATAAATTTGAAAGCGAGGCACCCGAAGCGCCTGCTTCGCTGAGCGAAAACGAAATCAAAAATAAAATTGAAGGCAAAGAAGCGCACAAAATTATAAAAATAAAAAAGCGTTTTCCGATAAAGGCAGTTGCCTCTTGTGCGGCGTGCTTTGTGCTTGTTTTTGCCCTGCTGACCTCGGGGATTTTAAAAACGGGAACAGGCTCAGCAGAGCCAAACGAAATTCAGTCGTTTAAAAGCTATGACGAAATTGAAGGCTATGTTTCAAAAATCAACCGCGTTTCCCTTTTTTCGTATGGAAATCTCAAGGGCGATAATATGATTACGGAGGAGTCCGCTTCCTCCGACGGAGTCTCCTCTTCCTCGCACGCCGAAACATACAGGCAGGTTGAAAATGTTGACGAGGCAGACATTATAAAAACAGACGGAGAATATATCTATTACGCATATAATTCAAGCGTTTACATTTATAGGGCAAACGGCGATGAGCCGTATCAAACCGGCGTTATTGATATTGACGATAATGGCTACATTGGCGAAATGTATCTTGACGACGGTATTTTAACGGTTATATATAACGATTATACCTATTCGCAGGAGAAGGATTTTATACAGGGAAGCACGGTTGCACAATCATTTGATGTTTCAGCCGCCGAGAGCCCAAGGGAGATAAGCTCATATAGTCAGAGCGGATATTACTCCTCCTCGCGTATGATTGACGGACGGATTTATCTTATCACAGGCTGCCATCTTTATGATAGCTCACAGATTATTCCGAGCATTTCGGAAAACTCAAAAGCCTCACAAATTCCCTGCACGGATATTTACTACACGGGAAGGCCCTCCGCCGCATCATACACCGTTGTAAGCGCATTTAACCCCAAAACAGGCGAAAAAAAAGCGTCTGCAAAAGCATTTTTCGGCGGAGCAGACGAAGTTTACTGCAATGAAAGCAATTTATATATAACAAGCTTTGAGAGCGCATCTAATGACATTGCCTCCCTGTACCGTTCAGACAGCTTATCGTTTATAAACAACGGAAAAACGCACATTATAAAAATAGCCCTCGGCGAGAACGAGCTTAAAATAACGGCAAAAGGAGAGGTTAGCGGAACGGTTAACAATCAGTTTTCATTAGACGAATATAACGGCTATCTGCGTATTGCAGTTACCGACTATTCCGATGATAGCGGAGAAAGCGAGAGCGCAGTTTATATCCTTGATGAAAATTTAGAAGAAACGGGCAGTATAACAGGCATTGCGCAGGGCGAGCACATAGAGGCGGTTCGCTTTGCAAAAGAAACCGCTTATGTTATAACATATAAGCAAACAGACCCGCTTTTTGTTATTGATTTATCAAATCCGAAGGAGCCGAAAATGCTTGGAAGCGTTGAAATAACAGGCTTTTCAAGTATGCTTATTCCGCTTGAAAACGGCAGAATTTTAGGCATTGGCTTTGAAACAGAGCAGGGCGAATACGGCGAGGTCAGAAGCGGAATTAAGCTTGTTTTGTTTGACGCATCAAGCCCTGCCGAGCCAAAAATTATCAGCACACAGGTTTTGGACGGCTTTGATTCGGAAGCGCAGTACACCCATAAGGCTATAGCCGTTAATAACGAAAAGGGCTACTATGCAATTCCCGTTAATTTTTACGATTCACAAAATCAAAAAACAGGCGTTGCCGCATTTACTGTTGAAAACGACGAAATCAAAATAACAAACACCTTTATAAATAACGCCGCGCAAAGCTATTCATATACACAAAGATGCACCTTTGCAGGAGATTATGTTTACAGCATGGCATTATCAAACGCACCGCAGATTTTTGCATATCATTACGAGTAATATAAAGAAAGCCGCAAAAGCAAAAATGCTTTTGCGGCTTTTGCATTATCATAAATTTTTAAAGCTCCACTCCGTCTGCCGTTTTGCAGAAATGGATTGAAAAATCATTTTTATACTGCGGATAAGCTCTTAAATATTCCTCTTTAAGAAATTCGCTGACTTCCTCTCTTTTATTTGGATTTATCAGCGCAATTGACGAACCATTGAAGCCGGCTCCGCTGAAGCGTCCGCCGTAAACACCGTCGCATTTAAGCATAATTTCATAAAGCGTTTTCAGCTCGGGCGAGCCTGTTTCCCAATTATAAATCGAGGAATATCCCGACTCAAACATTATTTTGCCGAACTCCTCTATATTTCCGCTCTCCCACGCCTTTGCACCACGCTGAACTCGGCTGAACTCACCGTAAAAATGCTCGGCTCTTCTGCGCCACGCAGGCGGAATTTTATCCTTATGCTCATCAAAAACCTCTTTGGGAACATCACGCATATAGGAATCCTTGAAGCTTCCGTACGGTATTCCCGCAAAGGCACGCAGAGCAAACGAAGCCGCCTTTGCCTCATCAACTCTTGAATTAAACGCCGTGTTTGCAAGCTTTCTTTCCTTGCCTGAAAAAATTACGGCAAATTCATACTCCGGCATATTGCTGCTTGTTGGTATAAGCTTATAGGAATCATCAAGCGTATCAAGAAAAAGCAAATGATCCTTTTTTGAATAAACCTCGCAGCTTTGGTCCATTTTGCCGACATTCATTTCAAGATAATCGTGCTCCGCATAAAGAGCAATATCAATAAGCTCCGCTCTTGACAGCGTTATATCATTTATCTTGCAGATTGCACAGATATACGAAATAAGCACCGCCGCAGACGAGGAAAGTCCCCCAACGGGCAAGCTGCCGTAAATAAAGCCGATTAATCCCTTTTCAATTCTGTGCTTTCTTTTCAGCGAAACGAACGCCGCCTTTGCAAAATCGCCCCAATCATAGCTTCTTTGAGGAAGCTCATAAGCCGAAAACTCTGCAACGCCTTCAAAGTTTCCGCTGAAAATTTTAACCTCGCCGTTTTCAGTCGGCAAAAATCTGATTTCAACTCCGTGATTTATTGCAAAGCCCGAAATAAGACCGTGCTGATAATCCGAATGAGCCCCCACGGGAGCAATTCTGTAAGGACAATAAACAGAAAGCGGCTCCTCGGCAGTGTTAAACAATTTTTTGAACTGTGATGTAATATCCATATTAAACCCCTTATTAATCAATCATCATATATCTATATTAGCACAATCCTTTTGCAATAGCAACCAAAGAAAATTTACAAAACCGATTTCGTATTATTGTTGACACCTATAATATAATAATATATAATAAAGTAAATTATTGTGGAATATTATGCGTAGGTAGGGTAACGCAATGAATGATATTAAGGTTTCCGTTATAATCCCCGTTTATAACGCAGAACGCTATCTTAAAAAATGCCTTGAAAGCGTTATTAATCAAACGCTCAGGGAAATAGAAATCATCTGCATTGACGACGGCTCAACAGATTCCTCCGTTTCAATTCTTAACGAATATGCAAAAAAAGACCGCCGCATAACAGTTTTAACTCAGCAAAATCTTTTTGCCGGAGCGGCAAGAAACAACGGAATGAGCTGTGCCGTCGGAAAATATTATGCCTTTTGGGATTCAGACGATTACTTTGAGCCCGAGGCACTTGAAACGCTTTACCGCAAATGCGAAAAGGAAAACGCAGATATTTGCCTTTGCGCCGCCTACACCTTTAACGACGGCTCAGATAAAAGGAGCGTTGACGAAGCAATTTTGAAAAGAAGATTTCTGCCGAGGGAAAGTGCTTTCTCAATTGAAACGCACCCGCAGTATATCTTCAATATGGCTTCAAATGTTCCGTGGCAACGGCTTTTCAGAGCCGATTTCATAAAGGAGCATTCCCTTGAATTTCAAAATCTCCGCCACGCAAACGACACCTATTTCGTTTTGAGTGCAACATATTACGCAAAAAGAATAACCTACACTCAAAAGCCGCTTATTAATTACAGAACGAATAACTCCTCAAGCGTAACGGGAAAGGCATCGGCAGACCCGCTTTGCGCATATAAGGCGTATAAAGCCGTTTATGATAAAATCACGGCAGAGGGAATTTCCGAAAGTGCACTTCAAAGCTTTTACAACAGGCTTTACAACGGCTTAATAAGAAGCATACTGCTTCAAAACGAGGACGCCTCAATGAACGCCGTTTTCGATAAAATCAAAAACGAGGGCTTTGAGCATTTCAAAATTGATGAGCATATTGCAGAGGATTACTGCTATTTTAAGAGCGACCGTGAGGATATGCTTTTTATTAAGGAGCACACCCTTTGCGAATTTTTAATGTTTAAATACAGAAAAGAAAATGCAAACAGGCAGTTTTACAAAAGAAATGCCGAAAAAACGCTGAAAATCAGGCTTGCAAGGAAAATCAGCTCTCTTGTTCCGGCAGACAGCAGGCTTTATGATATAGGCAAAAAAATACTTAAATTCAAATAAAAGAGGTTAACGCAATGGGCAAAAAATATGATTATTTAATAGTCGGAAGCGGACTTTTCGGCTCAATATTTGCTTATGAAGCAAACAAAAGAGGCAAAAAATGCCTTGTTATAGAAAAAAGAAATCACATAGGCGGAAATATTTACTGCGAAAATGTTCACGGCATTAATGTTCACAAATACGGCGCTCATATTTTCCACACGAGCAACAAGGAGGTTTGGGAATATATAAACCGCTTTGCAGAGTTTAATAATTACATTAACTCCCCCGTTGCCGTTTATAAGGACGAGCTTTACAACCTGCCGTTTAATATGAACACCTTTTCAAAAATGTGGGGAATAAAAACTCCCGCCGAGGCAAAGGCAATTATTGAGGAGCAAAAGGCGCAGTATCACATTGAAAACCCGAAAAACCTTGAAGAGCAGGCACTTTCCCTTGTTGGAAGAGATGTTTACGAAAAGCTCGTTAAGGGCTACACGGAAAAGCAATGGGGCAGAAGCTGCACGGAGCTTCCCTCTTTTATAATCAAAAGACTTCCCGTTCGCTACACCTACGATAACAACTATTTTAACGACAGATACCAGGGTATCCCCATCGGCGGATACACAAAAATCATTGAAAAAATGCTTGACGGAATTGATGTTTTGCTTGAAACAAGCTTTGAGGACTACAAAAGCAAAAACGATATTTCCGATATGAAGATAATTTACACCGGCAACATAGACGAATATTTCGGATATAAATACGGCGCTCTGCAATACAGAACGGTCCGCTTTGAAACGGAATATCTGCCTGACACGGAAAATTATCAGGGCAACGCCGTTGTTAACTACACGGAAAGAGAGGTTCCCTACACCCGCATTATCGAGCACAAGCACTTTGAGTTCGGCACAGGCGAGGGCACCGTTATTTCAAGGGAATACTCCTCTGAATGGAGCGTTGGCATTGAGCCGTATTACCCGATAAACAACGACGAAAATAATGCCCTTTATCAAAAATACGAGGAGCTTGCAGGCGGCGAAAAAAATGTTATTTTCGGAGGCAGGCTCGGAAAATATAAGTATTACGATATGGACAAGGTTATTGAATCTGCTCTTGAAGCGGTTGAAAACGAATTTTAAGGAGACGAAAAATGGCAAAGGTTTCTATAATTGTTCCTGCATACAATGTTGAGCCCTATCTTGTTGAATGTATGGAAAGCATAACAAATCAAACACTCAGCGACATTGAAATTATCTGCATTAATGACGGCTCAACCGACGGCACTCTTAATATTCTTAAAGAATACGCCGCAAGGGACGAGCGCATCATTCTTGTTGATAAGGAAAACGGCGGCTACGGTATAGGAATGAATATTGGAATGTCTAAGGCAACAGGCGAGTATATCGGCATTGTTGAGCCCGATGATTTCGTTCCCGTTAATATGTTCGGCGACCTTTATAAAATCGCAAAGGAAAACGACCTTGATTTTGTTAAGGCTGATTTCTATCGCTTTGAGCGTGCGTCAAACGGCGATATGTTTTTAACCTATAATCATCTTGACAGAACAAACACCTATTATAATCAGGTTTTCAACCCGAGTGAAACGCCCGAGGCAATCCGCTTTATTATGAACACATGGAGCGGAATTTACAAAAAGAGCTTTCTTGATGAATACAATATTCGCCACAATGAAACACCGGGCGCCTCCTTCCAAGACAACGGCTTTTGGTTTCAAACCTTTGCATTTGCAAAAAGAGGTATGGTTATAGACAAGCCGTATTATATGAACAGGCGTGATAATCCTAACAGCTCTGTTAAAAATGTTCAGAAAATCTACTGCATTAATGTTGAATACGATCATATCCGTGATGTTCTTATGGAGCATCCCGAAACTTGGGAAAAATTCAAAACCTATTACACCTTAAAGCGCTTTCACAACAGCGTTGCAACGCTTCGCAGAATTTCAAACGAATTTAAAAAAGACTATGTAAACCGCTTTTCAAAGGAAATGAAGCGTGCAAGAGATTTGGGAGAAATGAACGAAGAATTATTTACCGCCGCAGAGCGTGATAATCTTCATCTTCTCATCAGTCAGCCTGCCGTTTATTATAAGGTTAAAGCACTTCCTATGAACAACGGAAGCTCAAGCTTTAACAATAACTTTAAGCAGGTTAAGGCAGAGCTTGACAAAATTAAGCGCTCCAAGTCTTACAGAATCGGCAGAGCGATTATGTATATCCCCGTAAGAATTAAGAAGCTCGCCAAAAGGGTTTACAGAAAAATCAACAAAATGAGAAAGGGATATCAGAAAAATGACTGATATAAAGGTTTCCGTTATAATTCCCGTTTATAACGTTGAAAAATATTTAAGGCAAAATCTTGAAAGCGTTGCTAATCAAACGCTTAAAGATATAGAAATTATCTGCGTTGACGACGGCTCAACGGATTCCTCCTTTGAAATTGTTAAGGAATTTGCAGAGAAGGACAGCCGCTTCATTGCCGTTTCACAGGAAAACGGCGGAGCAGGTGCCGCAAGAAACAACGGACTGCGCAGAGCAAAGGGAAAATATCTTTCCTTCCTTGATTCCGACGATTTCTTTGATGAAAAAATGCTTGAAGAGGCATACAACAAGGCAGAGGCAACGCAGGCGGATTTCGTTGTTTTTCAGTCAGACCAATATTATGAGGAAACAAAGGAGTTTAAGCCTGTTTCGTGGACTCTTCGCTATGCGGAAATTCCGCCTTACGAGCCATTTGGCAGACGCTCAATGACAGACAATGTGTTTAAGGTTTTCGTTGGCTGGGCTTGGGATAAGCTTTATAACAGAGAATTTGTTTTGAAAAACAATCTTTGGTTTCAGGAGCAAAGAACAAGCAACGATATGCTTTTCGTTTTCTCCGCAGTTGCAATTGCAAAAAAAATTGCCTGCGTTGAAAAGGGCAAGGTGCTTGCTCATCAAAGAAGAAACAACAAGGACTCCCTTTCAAACACAAGAGAAAAATCCTGGGACTGCTTTTATCACGCATTAACTGCGCTTAAGCAACGCCTTGTTGACGAGGGAATTTATAATGAGCTTGAAAAGGACTATATAAATTACGCTCTTCATTTCAGCCTTTGGAATTTAAACACGCTTGCAGAGCCCACCTATTCAAAGCTTTACGATAAGCTGAAAAACGAATGGTGGCAGGAGCTCGGAGTTGCCGATAAGGGCAGCGCATATTTCTATAATAAAAAGGAATATGAGCAGCTCGAAAAAATAATGAACAGATAATAAAAAGCAATTCACGGTGTGGTTTGATTTTCCTAAATAACAACTCTAAAAGAGGGCTTTATTCTTGACAAAACAAAAATCAAAATTTAAATTATCCTCGTTTCAAATAATCATTTTAGGATTTGCAGGGGTAATTCTTTTGGGAAGCCTGCTTCTGTGCCTTCCCTTTGCAACAAGGGGTGCAGGCGCTGCTCCGTTTTCGGACGCATTGTTTACTGCAACCTCCGCCGTTTGTGTAACGGGACTTGTTACGCAGGACACGGCAACATATTGGTCTGTTTTCGGGCAGATAATAATACTGATATTAATTCAAATCGGCGGTATGGGTGTTATGACTGTTGCTGCGCTTCTTGCTCTGATAGCACGAAGGCGTATGAGCCTTATGCAAAAAAACACTATGCGAGAGGCAATTTCGGCACCGGCACTTGGCGGTATAAACAAATTAACGAAATTTATTATAACAACAACCGCTTTAACGGAAATTACGGGAGCCGTTTTAATTTCCCCCGTATTCATTAATGAGTTCGGCGTCTTCAAGGGAATTTGGTTTTCCGTTTTCCACTCTGTTTCCGCCTTTTGTAACGCAGGCTTTGATTTGATGGGTGCAAAGGAGCAATTTTCCTCCTTAACCTCCTTTCAGTCTAACCTGTTAGTTAATATTGTTATTACATTTCTTATAGTTTTCGGCGGTATCGGCTTTTTAAGCTGGGACGATATGAGAACTCATAAGCTTCGCTTTAAAAAATACAGGCTTCAAAGCAAAATTTCATTAACGGTTACTGCCGCCTTGCTGATTATCTCCTTTGCTTATTTTTACTGTGCAGAGTTTTCCCGTCCTGTTTGGAATTCCTTTTCTGCGGGAGATAAAATATTGGCTTCTGTTTTTCAATCAGTAACGCCGAGAACGGCAGGCTTTAACACGGTTGATTATTCATCAATGAGCGAGGTCAGCAGAATTGTAACAATTATGCTTATGCTTATCGGAGGCTCTTCGGGCTCAACTGCCGGAGGTATGAAAACAACAACGCTTGCAGTTGTGTTTATCTCTGCCGTTTCTGTTTTCAGACGCAGAAGCGATGCGGAGGGCTACGGCAGAAGAATACCGGCCGAAACGGTTCGCAACGCCGCCGCAATATTTATAATTTATCTAACCCTTTTCTTAACCGGCGGTCTTGCAATTGCGCTTATAGAGAATAAAAGCGTTATAACCTGCCTTTTTGAAGCGGCTTCGGCGGTTGGAACGGTCGGCCTTACCCTCGGAATAACTCCGAGCCTTACACACGCTTCACAGCTTATACTTATTTTACTTATGTTTATCGGCAGAGTCGGTGGACTCACGCTCGTTTTTGCGGCAATGTCTCCTCGGAAAATTCACTCAAAGTTCCCGCAGGAAAATATTACTGTCGGATAACGGAAACGAATAAATCCGTCAGAATTTAATATAAGAAGGTAAAAAAATGAAATCGGTTTTATTAGTAGGCGCAGGTCAGTTCGGCGTTCATCTTGCAAAAAAGTTAAATGAGCTTGACAATGAAATTATGGTTGTTGATTCAAACGAGGAAAGAATTGATGCCATTCTTCCCTACGCAACAAGCGCTCAAATAGGCGACGCTTCCTCTGTTGATTTTCTTGAAGCGCTCGGCGTTGATGATTTTGATTTGTGTATAGTAACAATCGGCGATGATTTTCAGGACTCGCTTGAAACAACATCTCTTTTAAAGGAGCTTGGTGCTAAAAGGGTTGTTTCCCGTGCGTCAAACGATGTTCATGCAAAATTTTTGCTTCGCAACGGTGCAGACGCAATTTTCTATCCCGAAAAGCAGGTTGCCGAATGGGCAGCTATTAAATGCAGCTCCGACCATATTCTTGAATTTATGGATTTGGGCAATGACTGCGGACTCTATGAAATCGAGGTGCCTTATGAATGGGTGGGCAAAACGCTTGCCGGGCTTGATGTTCGCCGTAAATATAATATAAATATTTTGGGAACAAAGGAAAACGGCGTGCTCAATATCAGCATATCGCCCGATTCGGTGTTTACTCAGGGCGAATCGGTTCTCGTTCTCGGAACAAACAAAAACATTCGCAAATGCTTTAAAATGTAATTAATTATTAATACCTATAATAAGTAATAAGAAAAACGCTTCGGAGGTCAATCCTCTCCGAAGCGTTTTATTTTGCTTTTTTATTTATTTTTTAGGGATTAAAGCCTCTGTTCCGCCCATATACGGTTGAAGAGCCTCTGGAATTTTAACACTTCCGTCTGCTTGAAGGTTATTTTCAAGGAATGCGATAAGCATTCTCGGCGGAGCAACAACCGTGTTGTTAAGCGTGTGGGCAAGATAGTTGCCGTTTTCTCCCTTAACTCTGATTTTAAGTCTGCGTGCCTGTGCATCCGAAAGATTTGAGCACGAGCCAACCTCAAAGTATTTTTTCTGTCTTGGAGACCACGCCTCAACATCAACCGATTTAACCTTTAAATCTGCAAGGTCGCCTGAGCAGCATTCAAGAGTTCTTACGGGAATATCAAGGCTTCTGAAAAGGTCAACTGTGTTTTGCCAAAGCTTTTCAAACCAAATCGGCGATTCCTCCGGCTTACAAACAACTATCATTTCCTGCTTTTCAAACTGATGAATTCTGTAAACGCCTCTTTCCTCAATGCCGTGTGCGCCCTTTTCCTTTCTAAAGCAGGGAGAATATGAGGTTAAGGTTTTCGGAAGCTCACTCTCGGGAATGATTGTGTCTATAAACTTGCCTATCATGGAATGCTCGGAGGTGCCTATAAGATAAAGATCCTCTCCCTCGATTTTATACATCATAGCGTCCATTTCGGCAAAGCTCATAACGCCGTCAACAACCGCACTTCTAATCATAAACGGCGGAATACAATAAGTAAAGCCTCTGTTTATCATAAAATCTCTTGCATAGGCAAGCACTGCCGAATGAAGCCTTGCAATGTCGCCCATAAGATAATAAAATCCGTTGCCTGCAACCCGTCCTGCGGCATCAAGATCTATTCCGTTAAACGATTCCATTATGTCTGTGTGATAAGGAATTTCATAATCGGGAACAACGGGCTCTCCGTACTTCTGCACCTCAACATTTTCGCTGTCGTCCTTTCCGATAGGAACAGATTCATCAATCATATTCGGAATGGTCATCATTATTCTGGTAACTCTTTCGTTTAGCTCTGTTTCCCTTTTTGAAAGTGCTTCAAGCTCGTCTGCCTGAGCCTTTACCTGCTCACGCAGAGCCATTCCCTCTTCCTTTTTGCCCTGCGCCATAAGATTTCCTATTTCCTTTGAAAGCTTATTTCTGTTTGCACGCAGCTCGTCTGCCTGCTTTTGAACGCTTCTTTTTTCCTCGTCAAGAGCAATAACCTCATCAACAAGCGAAAGCTTTTCATCCTGAAATTTCTTTTTTATGTTTTCCTTAACCGCCTCGGGATTTTCCCTTACAAATCTTATATCTAACATTTATTCTTCTCCTAATCTGTTTGCTAAATCCTTTAATTCCTCAATATTGTAAAACTCTATTTCAAGAGTTCCCTTTCCTCTGCCGTTATATACCTTAACCTTTCTGCCGAGTGCATTCGTTAATGAAATTTCTACCTCGTCATAAAAGCTGTCTCTTCTCCTGCTTCGTTTAACAGGAACGGTGCTCGGCTCCTTCATCTTTGAAAGACGCTCAACATCACGAACCGTTAGTTTCTTTGAAACAATATTATTTGCAACCTCATAAATCATTGCTTCGTTATCAAATGCAAGAAGCGCTCTTGCATGGCCTGCGGAAATTTCACCGTTTTTCGTCATTTCCCTAACCTCCGGCGGAAGACGAAGCAAACGCAGACTGTTTGCAATTGCAGGTCTCGATTTTCCAACGCTTGTTGCAACCTCCTCCTGAGTGAAGCCGCACTTATCAATAAGTGCTTGGAGCCCCTCTGCCTCTTCAATGGGATTTAAATCCTCTCTTTGAAGATTTTCTATTATGGCAATCTCCATTGTTTCGGTGTCTGTCAGCTCTTTTATAACAACGGGCACCTCGCGAAGTCCTGCCATACGGCATGCTCGCCAGCGGCGTTCCCCGGCAACAAGCTGGTAACCTCCCTCGGGAAGCGGACGAACAAGAAGCGGCTGCAAAACTCCGTGCTGTTTTATACTTTCGGAAAGCTCTGCAAGAGAGCCCTCATCAAAGGTTTTTCTCGGCTGCTCCTTATTCGGAACAATTTCGTCAATTGAAACCGTGTTCGGCGAAATCATATCATCAACCGAGTTTTCAAGCATAAGCGCACCCAAGCCCTTGCCGAGTCCGGATTGTTTTTTTGCCATCATATCTCCTCCTTTTACTGTTTATTTGAAATAATTAATCATAATATAAATTCGGCGGTGTAAAATAAACACTGTCTCGCGGTTGATGAATTTCCCTGTTGCTTTGCGAAGCCGCAACGGTTATTGCCGCACTTACCGCCCAAAGTGCCATTTGAACGGGAAAGCAATATTCAAACACCGGATGATAAGGAATATGCACAACATCAACCAAGCCTTTAAAAACTCCAAGGTATAAACCGCCGATTAACAATGCAAAAAAGGCAATCAATACACCCGATATCAGCTTTTGACGCGGAATATTTTTTGTAAAAATTACTATCACGGCGACAAAGACAAGTGCAAGCACATGTACCGAAACATAATAGACCATTAACGGATACAGAGCTTCTATAATCATATCCCCATAGGAACAACTCATTATCATTAGAAAAACAAGTGCCGCTATATGTGCAGTCGCCATTGATGTTGGAATGTATTGAAGCCTTTTAGTCTGTAACTCGTTTCTTTGAAGCCTTTTCAGTGTAACAACCGCCGTTGCCGTAAATAAAACAAATACGGCAGACATAGGCACACGCCAAAGCATCGCGTCAGTCCGATAAAAATTATTATTCTCTGCAAAAGCAGACATACTCATCTGAAACAAAGCGAGCACGATTGCCTGAATAATTGCTATCAGAACTACACCGACACCTGCGAGGCTATTTTTAAAAGCGTTTTCTTTCATCATTGCCTCTTTAAAAATTCATCAGTAAACTTTTTATATGCAAAGCTTGCTTTACTGTATTTTTCATAATATATAACGGGCTCCCCAAAGCTTGGAGCCTCTGCAAGCTTAACACTTCTCGGAATCATAGTTTTATATGATTTGTTTGGAAAGAACTTGTTTACCTCGTCAATAACCTGTTGGTTAAGCTTCAATCTGCTGTCATACATTGTGAAAAGCACACCCTCAAGCTCAAGCCCCTCATTATAATGCTGCTTAACTGTTCTGACCGTGCCGACAAGCTGGCTTAAACCTTCAAGTGCGTAATATTCGCATTGAAGCGGAACAATAAGAGTGTCTGATGCGGCAAGTGCATTCAGCGAGAGAAGTCCCAGGCTTGGCGGACAATCGATAATTATATAGTCAAAATCAACCGTCAGCGGAGCGATTGCTTTTTTAAGAGCAAAATATCTGTCTTCAAGCTCTGCAAGCTCAAGCTCTGCGCCTGCGAGGTTCATATTTGCAGGAAGAACGGAAAGGTTTTTAAATTGAGTTTCAATCATTATGCCTCTTGCAGGAACCTTGTTGATAAGTATATCGTATGTTGAATACTCTAAATCTGTTTTTTCAACACCAACTCCGCTCGTTGAGTTGCCCTGAGGATCAACATCAACAAGAAGCGTCTTTTTTCCTTTTGCACCAAGGCAGGCGGCAAAGTTAATACAGCTTGTTGTTTTTCCAACTCCGCCTTTTTGATTAAATATTGCAATAGTTTTTCCCATAGCGCACCTCCGCATTATCAGTAATGATATTATACTATAATAATTTACTACAATCAATAAGGAAAGGGAAGTTTCACGTGAAACAAGGGCGACTTTTTTTGAAAAATTGTGCAGCATAAAATGTTTTGCACAATATATAGATGTTTCACATGAAACATTATTTTTTTACTGCTTTGAGCAGGGAATAGTGCTTTATAACTATAAATCAGGAATAAATAATTATTTTATTCAGATAAACACTATTATTTTCAACAATTTAAACACAGTTTTCAACAAAACAGTATATTCTAAACAATGTTTATATGAAATTCAATATATTGTAGAATTGTTTCACATGAAACACAAGGCGGTATAAATATTAGCCTTATAGTTTAATTTATATATTAATACATTAAATATACAGTTTATCCGTTAAATAAATCAGCCCCGAAAACGCAGAATAGCCCACCGGTTTTACCCGACAGGCTATTCCACGTGATGAAAAGAGGAGAATATGTTAAAACGGTTTCCCGTTTTAAGCAGAGTTAGTTTCCGCTTTTGATGAGCTTTCAACTGCTTTTTGCGGATTTTTCGGTATTCTGACAAAAAATTCTATATAATCGTCTGTTTCCGTTTTATTTGACTCGGCAGGTATTCCTGCCTCCTTCATTGTATTTATTGCTTTATTAACCGTATTAACGAAAATACGAACATCCTTAAATATTTTAACTATATTTTTATGGCTCTTTACCTTTTTGTCTGTTAAAGAGTCGATATAAGCGTCTGTTTGGGCAACATTCCAGCCCTTTTCCTTGATAAAGTTAAGGGTTGTCCAAATCTGCTTTTCAGATTCAAGCCTTAAAAGTGCTCTTGCGTGGCGTTCCGTTAAGCCTTCCTTTTCAATAAAATAACGAACATCGGCAGGCAATTTCAACAGTCTGAGCTTATTTGAAAGGGCGCTTTGGCTTTTTCCGAGCCGTTTTGCAATCTGCTCCTGAGTCATACCAAAGTGATTTTGCATCTGCGAAATTGCCTGTGCCTCTTCAAAGAAGCTTAAATCGGAGCGCTGAATGTTTTCAAGAATAGAATAAACCGCAGATTCCTCATAGTCGCAGTCAACGATAAGGCAGGGAACCTTGTCCAAATTTGCAAGAATGGCGGCTCTCAATCGTCTTTCACCTGCGATAATTTCAAAATAATCACTGTTGTTTATTCTGCGTGCAAGAAGCGGTTGAAGTATTCCGTTTTCCTTGATAGATTCCGAAAGGCTTAAAAGCTCCTCGCTTTTAAACTGCTTTCGAGGCTGATATGGATTAGGGAGCAGCTTTTCTGTTGCAATCCTAACTATTTCCTCCGGCATTTGCCACACTCCTTACTCCTCTGTGTCTATACTATACCATATTTTTTCACAGAAAAAAAGGATTTCTTATATCAAGAAATCCTTTAAATTCTATCATTATCGTCAAATTTACAACGGCTTGGAGCTGATTTTTTTAGATTTTCTGGGGTATTTTATCGAGGTTTGCGATATTTTTCTTATCAAAACAAGATTTCGCTTATCTCCTGTTGGGAGTTCAAGTGAAACAATATTTTCAATTTTGCCTCCAAGCTTTTCAATAGCGTTTTTTCCAAGCTCGGCTTCGCTCTCTGCGCCCTTCATTGAAACATACATTCCGCCAACCTTAACAAGCGGCAGGCAGTATTCGGCAAGCATATTAAGCGGAGCAACCGCACGGGTAACTGCAAAATCGAAGCTCTCTCTGTATTTAACATTAAGTCCGATATTTTCCGCTCTGTCATGAACAACATCGCCCATAAGGCCGTTATATCTCATAACCTCCTTGATAAAGCTTAGCTTTTTGCCCACGGAATCAAGAAATGTTAAATCAAGATCAGGCCTTGCAATCAAAAGGGGAAGCCCCGGAAATCCTGCGCCGCAGCCAACATCAATAACGGAAGAGCCGTGCGGCAAATCAACTGCGGAAAATATGCTTAAAGAATCAACAAAATGCTTAATAACAATTTCATCAGGCTCTGTTATGGCAGTTAGGTTAATATGATTGTTCCACCTAACAAGCCTTTGCTCAAGAAGCTCAAATCTGTCAAGCGCCATATCATCAAGCAAAACACCGAAATCAAGCGCTGCGGTCTTTAATAAATCCTTATCAATCATAGCGACTCCAAAATTATATTAAGAGCGGCAACATCAGCGGGATTAACTCCGCTTATTCTGCCTGCCTGCCCCAAATTTTCAGGTCTGATTTTTGAAAGCTTTTCAATTGCTTCAAGCCTCAGCCCCTTTAATGACGAATAATCAATATCCTTTGGGATTTTTTTGCACTCAATTCTTCGCATTTCCTTAATCTGCTGCTCCTGCCGTGCAATATATCCCTCATATTTAACTGAAATTTCAACCTGCTCGAAAACCTCATAAGGCAAATCGGGTCTTTGGGTGTCAACACTCTCTAAATCCTTATAGGTTATCTGCGGTCTTTTAATCAATTCTATCATTTTACAGCCCTTTTTTAAAGGGGTTGTTGAACATTTTTTCAAAATCTCCTGCAATTCTTCAGAAACAGGAAGCGAAGTTTCTTCAATTCTGCGTCTTTCCGCCTTTATCTGTTCAAGCTTTTCAAGAAAAGCAGAATATCTTTCCTCGCTTATTAACCCGATTTTATATCCAATGGGGGTTAATCGAATATCAGCATTGTCCTGCCGAAGAACAAGGCGATATTCGCTTCGGCTTGTCATCATTCTGTATGGATCGGAGCAACCCTTTGTTACAAGGTCATCAATCAGCGTTCCGATATATGAGCCGCCTCTGTCAAGCACCAAGGGCTCCTTGCCCTTAATTTTCAATGCCGCATTAATTCCGGCAACAAGCCCCTGTGCCGCCGCTTCCTCATATCCGCTTGAGCCGTTAAACTGACCTGCGCCGTAAAGACCGCAAAAATCGTGAAATTCAAGAGTTGATTTCAATGCGGTTGGATCAACGCAATCATATTCAATTGCATAAGCAGTTCTCATAACCTTTGCGTTTTCAAGTCCGGGGATGGTGTGAATAAACTGAAGCTGAACATCCTCGGGAAGAGAGGAGGACAGCCCTTGCAAATACATTTCCTCCGTTTCGAGTCCGCACGGCTCAATGAAAAGCTGATGGCGTTCCTTATCTGCAAAGCGAACAATTTTATCCTCAAAGCTCGGGCAGTAGCGAGGTCCCACTCCCTCAATTTTTCCGCTATACATCGGAGAGCGGTCAAGATTGTTAAGAATAACGCTTTTCGTGTTTTCGTTTGTGTATGTAATATAGCAATTAACCTTGTTTTGCGGAGCATTTTTTGTTTCAAAGCTAAACGGAACCGTGTGCTCATCGCCCTGCTGAATTTCCGTTTTTGAAAAATCAACGCTTCTTCTGTTGACACGGCTCGGCGTTCCCGTTTTAAATCTGCGAAGCGGAATGTTAAGCTTATAAAGGCTTTTAGAAAGCTCATTTGCCGGAAACATTCCGTCCGGTCCGCTTGAATATGAAACATCGCCGATATAAACTCTTCCGCCGAGAAATGTGCCCGTTGCAATAATAACGGCTTTTGCGGTGAAAACAGCTTCAAGCTTTGTTGTCAGCTCCCAAAGCCCGTTATCCTTCTGCTCAACAGAAACAATTTCAGCCTGCCGAACATCAAGATTATCCTGCAATTCAAGAGTATGCTTCATTCCCTTGGAATATTCACGCCTGTCTATTTGCGCCCTTAAAGAATGAACGGCAGGTCCCTTGCCGAGATTTAACATTCTGCTTTGAAGCGAATATTTATCCGCCGCCTTGCCCATTTCTCCGCCGAGCGCATCTATTTCACGAACAAGGTGCCCCTTTGACGTTCCGCCGATAGACGGATTGCAGGGCATATTGCCTATCCAATCAAGATTAATAGTAAAAACTGCGGTTTTGCAGCCAAGTCTTGCCGAAGCAAGCCCGGCTTCAATGCCTGCGTGGCCTGCACCGATAACCGCAACATCATAGTTTTCCGAAAAATATTTCATACCGTTTACCTGATATAAGAATTATTTACCAACGCAAAATTTGCTGAATATATTATTAACAACCTCAACGGTTGCTTTCTTTCCCGTCAACGCAAGAAGCTCATCAACCGCACCGTCAATAAGAACATTAACTGCGTCAAATGTTATTCCGCCTTGAAGCGCATTTATTGCTTCGTCGATTGCGGCAAGCGCATTCTTGCAGCATTTTTTCTGCCTGATGTTTGCAAGCAGGGGAGCGGAGGCATCAAAATCAGTAACACCGAAAAGCTCTGATATTGCCGCTTCAAGCTCTGCGGCATATTTACTGTTTGCCGCACTCATATAAACAACCCTGTTAAACGCTTTTTCAACGGCAGACATATCAGCACCGTTTTCAATATCAATTTTATTTATAACCGCAACGGCATTTTTGCCTTTGCATTTTTCAATAAGGTCAAAATCACTTTCGTTAAGGGGAACGCTGCTGTCAAAAACCGCAATAACAAGAGAAGCACTTTCGATTTTCTCATAAGCCCTCTTAATTCCGATTGCTTCAACAACATCTCCGCCCTCTCGCAGTCCTGCCGTGTCGCTCAAATGAAGAACAAGATTTCCGAGACGAACGCTTTCCTCAACAATATCACGAGTTGTTCCGGCAATATCGGTTACAATGCTCTTTTCTCTGCCGGCAAGCAAATTCATAAGAGTTGATTTTCCCGCATTCGGTCTGCCTGCAATAGTTGTTTCAATTCCCTGCGTTGCAGCCTGACCGTTCTCGTAATTATCAATAAGAGCCGAAAGCTCGTTTCGGTTGTCTGTCAGCGTTTGCAAAAGTGTGCCTTCTTCAAGCTCGGGAATTTCCTCGTCCGGATAATCAACCCAAGCCGCCATCAACGCCGATGAGCTTATAAGGCTTTCCAAAATACTGTTAATTTTATTGCTCAAGGAGCCTTGAAGAAGATTAAACGACGCCCTTGCCGCCGCATCTCCCTGAGCCGAAATCAAATCGGCAACGCTTTCCGCCTGCGCCAAATCAAGCTTGCCGTTTAAAAACGCTCTTTTGGTAAATTCTCCTGCCTCGGCAGGCTCTGCACCTGCATCAAAAACTGCTTCAAGTGTTTTTTGAACAATAAAAAGTCCGCCGTGAACAGAAAGCTCAACAACATCCTCGCCCGTGTAGCTCCTCGGAGCTCTGAAAACGAGCGCAACTGCGTTGTCTATTCTTTCATTTTTATATTTTATATATCCGAATTTAGCTCTGTATCCGCCAAGCTCGCAAAGCGAGGAATTGTCGGCAGGGCAGAAAACCTTATCGGCAATTACAACTGCCTTTTCTCCGCTTATTCTTATAACGCCTATTCCGCCGGCGGCGTTTCCCGTTGCAACGGCGGCAACCGTTTTTGCCATAAAATTCATCTGCCTTTCAAATTCAATAATAATTTAATCCTTTTGATTAATCAAAATGAACAAAGAGGCGGAATGCTCCGCCTCTATCACCTTTTATTAGTCCTTATTTACTTCGATTTTTCCGAATTTGGTAAAATCCTTCGGTGCAGGAGCCGCCTTCTTTGCAGGAGCAGAGGAGCTTCTTCTTGAATAGCCTCTGTCTCTTGACTGATATTTTACTCCGCCCTCGGGCTGAATAACAACTCTTCTTTCTGCACCGTAGCCGATTGAAACAGATTCAACACCGTCAATTTCCTGAATTGTTGTGTGAATAAGTCTTCTTTCAAAGGGGTTCATCGGCTCAAAGGTGTGGCGCCTGCCTGTTCTTAAAACATATTCGGCGTTTTTGCGTGCAAGTGCTCTAACGGCCTCTGTTCTCTTTTCACGGTAATCGGCAACATTAAGAACAACTCTAACATACTTTCCGCTCTTTTTCTTTGCGATAAGGCTTGTAAGATACTGAATAGCGTCAAGCGTTTCGCCTCTTCTGCCGATAATGATACCGCAGTCCTCTGTGTCAACAGTAATTTCAAGAACACCGTCAACAACTGCACCGCTGACATTTGCGCCCTCAACATTAAGACCTTTAAGCATTTCGCTTACATAGGCAAGCGTTGTTTCCATATCAATATCGTTTTCGGTAATTTTTTCTTCCTCGTTATGCTCACGAGGAGCCTTTTCGATAGCGGCAGGCGCTTCCTTTTTAGGCTGTGCCTTCTTAGGAGCACTCTTTGCCTCTGCTTTTGCAGGAGCATCTTTTTTTGCCGACTGCGGCTTTGCCTGCTTTTTCTGTGCAGGCTTTTTAGCCTTTTTGCCGTCGTCATAACAGAATTTCACCTCAGCGTCGCTTCCGCCGAAAAGACCGAGAATTTTTTTCTTCGGCATTGCGATAAGCTCTTCGTGAAAATATGCTTCATTCGGATTTGCAATGCCCTCTTTTGAAAGGAGCGCCGTTAAGCCTGCTTTTGCGGCGGCAGACGCTTCCTCACGGGTTTTGCCCTTTCCGATAAATTCGTATTTCATATTAATTTTGCCTTTCCGCCCGCAGTTGAAGGAAAAAGTTTAATATAAGTCTGCCTGCGAGCCGCAGACTGCGTTATTTATTCATTTTCTTTATGCTTTCCTCTCTTGAACGGCGATAAACCGTGTTGTCAAGCATAAGCTTTGCCTGACTCTTGCGAGGAGGATAGAATTTTGCAATAAACAACTGTTGAAGGATTGCAACAACATTTGAAACAATCCAATAGAAACCTACCGCTGCGGGAACCTTAAATGCAATGCCAAACGAGAAGAGAGGCATTATAAGCATCATCATCATCATACTGCCCATCTGCTGAGCTGCGGCGGGATTGTTTTTCTTTTGAATAATCATTGAAATGATTGACGAGCCAAGCGAGGTTGCAAATGAAACAATCGGAATAATAACGATTAAGCCGTCCTTCCAATGCGGAATAGCCGTCATATCAAGAGAGCCGATATAAAGTCCGGAGCGATAGCTCTCTATTGCCGAAACCTTATCGGCGGTAAACAAATCGGGGAACTGCGCAACAAGCGAGTCCTTCATTGCATTCCAATTTTCAAGAATTGAAAGCTGAAGATAAAAGGTTGTTTTTCCTTCTATACCCAAAAAGCCTTTAACAAATTCAGTTAACTGCTCTGAATACTCTCCGAAATTCGGAATGTTAATAACATAAGAAAGAGGATAATAGATAATTCCGATAATTCCCATAAGGAAAACCATCTGGAAAATCATAGGTCCGCAGCCCATTTGCATAGGATCATGACCTTCTCGTGCATATAAATCCTGCATTTCCTCGTTAAGCCTTGCCTGTGCTTTTTGGCGTTCTCTTGGGTCGCTTATGGCACTGATGTTATATTTTTTTTGAATTTTTTGGATTTTCGGTTGAATCCTTGCGGTTTTCGCCGTTGTTTTCTGCTGATGAATATTTACGGGAAGTAAAACCAAGCGTGTTAAAACCGTAAATATAATAATTGCAATGAAATATTCATTGTTAAGTGCAGAAAGCAGAAATTCCATGCAGCGTCCGAAAAGCCAATAAAGCGGCTTTAAAAAGCCTGTTCCCTCGGAAGTCGCCATAAGCACCGGGTTAATAAACATATTAAGCATTAGTTGTCCTCATTTTTATTTTTTTTGGGAGGCACAGGATCATACCCTCCCTTAAAAAAAGGATTGCACCTTAAAATCCGCCTTATTGCAAGAAGCGTTCCCTTAAAAATTCCGTGAATTTCAATTGCCTCAATTGCATATTGCGAGCAGGTTGGAGTGTAGCGGCACGAGCCGTTTGAAAATCTTGGGCTTATCGTCATTTGATAAGTTTTGATTAAAAATATCATTAGCCTTTTAATCGGATTTTTCACTTTATAGCTCCCAATTCACGCAGCTGGCTCTCCATATCAAAAAGCACCTGCTGCATTTTAACCTGAGTTGTTTTCGTTCTGGCAACAAAAACTATATCGCAATTGAAAAGGAGCCTGCCTTCAATTGAAGAAAATGCGGCTCTTATAACTCTGCGTGCACGGTTTCGCTGAACTGCTCCTCCGATTTTTTTGCTGCTCGTTATTCCCACTCTTGTTTCGCCCTTGCCGTTTTTCATTATATATGTTACGAGGCAGGGCGATGCCGAGCTTTTACCACGGTAATATAAACGGCGGAAATCCTTGTTTTCTTTTATGGCTGTGCTTTTCACTTAACCATTCCTTTAATAACCGTTAGGAGAAATCAGTAAGAAAGCTGCTTTCTGCCCTTTGCACGGCGGCGTGCCAATACTTTTCTTCCGTTTTTGGTTGACATTCTCTTTCTGAAACCGTGTTCCATCTTTGCATGCCTCTTTTTCGGCTGAAATGTTCTTTTCATTAAATTCACTACCTTTCACAGACTAAACTCGTCTTAATCTTTATTTTCTCTGCACGGTATAGTGCAGGCACAAACAATAATATGATTCGGGCAGAAAAAAACACTTCTCCCCATAATCCACATTAGCGAATAGTATTATATATTAAAAAATACTGACTTGTCAACTAAAAAATAATAAATCTTGTTTTTATTAAAATTATATATTATAATAACACTATATTTAGTGGGGGCATTCCGTTCAAACCGCAAGAGTGCCCTCGACAAAGCAAAAAATTATTAAATATGCAGGGGGATTTTGCAATGCTTGGAATTATCGGCGCAATGGATATTGAAATCCTTGAAATCCAAAAAAGAATAAAAAACCCGGTTATAACAGAAACGGCATCCTGCCGCTTTGTTTGCGGATATATAGGAAGCGTTATGGTGTGTGCGGCAATGTGCTCTCCCGGTAAGGTAAACGCCGCCTTGTGCGCTCAGGCAATGATTGATAATTTTAAGCCGGATAAAATAATAAACACCGGCGTGGGCTGTTCTCTTCGCAGTGATGTTGCCGTTAAGAATATCGTTGTTGCAAGCGATGTGTGCGAATATGATATTGATATTTCCGCTCTCGGCGAGCCAAGAGGATTTATAAACGGATTAAATAAAATTAAAATCGAAACGGATTTTGAAATTTCAAACACGCTTGCACGCATCGCAATAAATTCAGGTGAAAAAATCCACAGAGGAACGGTTGCCAGCGGCGACACATTTATTGCAAGCGCCGAGCTGAAATCCTTTATTGCAAGGGAGTTTTCCGCCGTTTGCGGAGAAATGGAGGGAGCGGCAATAGGCCACACCTGCGCCGCAAACAAAATTCCGTTTGCCGTTTTAAGAACGATAAGCGACGGGGGAGACGAAGCCGCCGCAATCGACTATCCAACCTTCAAAAAAATCGCCGCAGAAAAATCTACGGCGGTTATACTTAAATATATTGAAGGCGAGGAAACACAGATGGAGCTTTAATCGAGTATTCCGATAAAGTTATTCAAAATGTATTCCTCTGCCTCTTCAACAATTGTGTGAAGCGCATTTTTATTAACATTATCCATTCCCGTTCTGGATTTATCCTCAATAAAGGCAAATTTTGAATCAAGAACGGCAATAGCGGCAGAGGCAAGCTCGTGCCCGATATTATAATCAAGCCTAAACATATCAGACGGCAAAATACCTGCCTTTGCAAGTGTTAGCGCTCCTCGGTAAAGGCAAAGAGAGTAGTAATCTTTAAGATACTGTGCAATATTGCTTTCGGGCGCACAGGCAACTGCCGTGTCGGTTAAAATTCTCGTTCCCTGCAAAAGAGTTGCCATTGACGAGCCTTCAACGGTATCCCTTGAAAGATTAAGAATATATTCCTCGTCAAGGCCGAATCTGCTGTTTGAAACGCCGAGCAAATAATCGGTTGTAACTCCGTAATATTCGCTGCACTTAATAACAAAGTCAAGGCCGCATTCACGGATTCCCTTTTCATAGTGGCTTAAAAGTGCCTGGCTTATTCCCAAATCTGCGGCCGCCTTTTTTTGGCTGCATCCTCTTTCTTTTCTAAGTTGAGAAAGAACGGAGGCAAACCTTGAGGTTTTTCCGTTCTCTGTTTTTTTATTATCAGACATAAATTTTTACCTTGCTTTACAAATTTTAGAAATCATTATACTATGTGTAATTATACTGCTTGTATTCACTTTTGTAAAGCAAAACTTTTCTTTGTAAACAATTTGTAATTTTTCTTTCTTTTTCCTCAAAAAAAATCTTACAAAAAAGGAGATTGTATATGAAAACTTTTACGATTTATTTGTTTCGCCACGGCTTAACAAGAGGAAATCTAAACGCACAGTATATTGGGCATACAGATTATCCGCTAACAAGCGATAGTATATCAGAGCTTCATTCTATCAAGGCACGGTATCATTATCCGCAGGTGGATGCCGTCTTTTCTTCGCCGTTAAAAAGGTGTGTTGATTCAGCAGGCATAATGTTTCCGAAAAATAACCCAATTGTAATAAATGACCTTATTGAATACAATTTCGGCGAGTTTGAGGAGTGTACCGCTAAGGATCTTGAGAATAATGAGGACTTCAAAAATTGGCTTGGCGGAGATATGCACGCCCGTCCTCCGTACGGCGAAAGCAACGCAGAGTTTATACACCGTGTTTGCAGTGCGTTTGAAAAAATTGTTGATGGACTTATAAAATCAGGCACGCAATCCTGTGCAATAGTGGGCCACGCAGGAGTGCTTATGACTATTCTTGCCTGCTACGGATTGCCCGAGGCTCCCATGGCTCATTGGCAGATGGATGCCGGCTACGGGTATAAGCTTCGCATAACTCCGTCTCTTTGGATGCGTGCAAATAAGCTTGAGGTTGCAGACACCTCTCCGATTTCAAGCACGGCAGATGAAAACGAAAAAGAAGAATTATAAGCTTTTCTCATCACCCTAACAAAAAGCAGAACGGTTTTATCCGTTCTGCTTTTTTGTTTTTTAATCTATATGCTTCCAGCCTGTTGAAATAATATTTTCGTGCTTACCCACATGGGTTATGATATGTTCAACAAGCTCGTTGTTTTTAGTTTTTGTTGAAATCTCGGCACGCACCTTAACATTTCCGTTATCCTGGTCGCTCATTTCAAGGTTGCGCAAAAGTATATCGTCTATTTCACGAAGATATTGAATAAGATTGGTTTTAATTTCGTCTGCATTATCCTCGGAGCATACTATTGAAATTCTGTAAAACGCTTCTTGGTTTTTGGTTTTTTCCTTATCATACTGCTGCCGCTTTTGTATAAACTCCGAAACGGGATGAATAATCAGGTGCGAAAAAACTATCGTTCCCGCAACGGCAACGGCATACCAGCATTTATCAAGGCAGCAAAGAATACCAACCGAAGCCGCCGCCCAAATTGAAGCCGCCGTGTTTATTCCTTTAACCTTTGTGCCGTCGCTGATGATAACGCCGGCTCCCAAAAAGCCGATACCGGAAACAATCTGCGCCGCAATACGCGTAACATCTGTTCCGGTGCTTTCCTTTGCGGCAAGATAAGAAAATGCCGTAAATGCGAATGCTCCGACGCAAACTATAACATTAGTAACAATTCCCGTCATATGCTTTGTGAGCTGTCGTTCCGTTCCGATAACCGTTCCGAGTGCAACGGCAATAAAAAGTCTTATTAAAAATCCCCAAAATTCAGTGATTGGAGGCACCGCTGTCATCTTCCTTTATTGCAGATTTAAAAAATTAGGTCTTTTTTCTGCAAGTGTGATATTTGTTTTTCCGTAAATTCGTTTTTGCAAAAGCTGTGCAGAAAGAGGGAAATCAACCTTCCAACACCAAACTCCGTAAAATTTTCCGCCCTTGCAGGTTGTTATAACCTCGCCGTTTTCATCCGTTTCATTGGCAGGAACGGTGCAGGTTTGGGTGGTGTAGCCAAGCCAGCCGTTTTTCAGCGCATAGCTTGCAATGGAAATAACCTCTGATTTGCTGTATCCCGTTTTAACATAGGGCAAAAGAGAATTTGCAGCTTCAAGAATTTTTACTGTTGAGGCATTCTTCATCTTTTCGAAAGTTTGGAGCAAAACGGTTTTTTGCCTGTCTGCCCTTACTTCGTCGGAGTCAATTTTTCTTATGCGGCAATATGCAAGCGCCTGCTCGCCGTTAAGATGAACAACTCCCGGCTCTGCGTCTATCGTAACATATCCGTAACGCTTTTGATGATTGTTGATTTCCTTGATTTCCGCCTTCGTCATTTCAACATCAACACCGCCAACGCTGTCAATAATTTTTTGGAAGCTGTCAAAATTTACTATAACATAGTTGTCTATATTTATCTTAAAGTTGTTTTCAACGGCTCTTATGTAGCAATCTATTCCGCCGTACATCATAGCCTCGTTGATTTTTCCGTATTTTCCGCTTTCTTTTTCTCCTGCTTCAACCTCATAGTAGCAATATGAGTCTCTCAATATTGAGGTCATTGTTATTTCGCCCGTGTCAATATTAACGCTTACGATAATTGCGGAGTCTGCTCTTGTTTCCTCGTCTGTTACCTCCTCGTCTCTTGTGTCCTCTCCAACAAGAAGAACATTTAAAACATGAGTTGAGGAAACGGGCTTTCCGTTATAATACCATGTTTTAAGCATATCCTTATATGATGAAATTTCGGATTTCGGGTCCTCATATATCGGAGTAAAATCCTCTTTAAGAACATCCATTCCCGTCCATTCGTTAAGTGATTCGGATTGCTCTGTATTATCGGTTGCCCTGTTAAGAGCAGTATCAACATAAATATATGCGCCAACTCCGCAGCCGATAACAAGAATTAAAATGCCTATAAGAATTGCTCTTATTATTTTTCCTTTTTTGGCTTTCTTCTTTTTTTCTTTTCTGTTTTTTTGCCTGCTTTCGCTTTCCTCGCTGTAAAGCTCGGCAGGATTTATTGCGCCGCCGTCTTTTTTGCGAACAATAAAAGGCTCGTCGTTTGCAAGTCCTTTTTCATCCTTGCTGCTTATATCCTCATATTCATCAGAGCAAATAACTCTTTCGCTTTCTGCGGGCTCGTCCTTTTGCAATTCGTTCGCCGCTTGCTCGCCTTCGTCGGCTTTTTCATCGCCGCCAAGCATATCCTGCGCCGTTTCTTCGATTATTGCCTCGGCAGAGGGAGCCTCGCCGCCCTCTTCTTCGATGCCCTGCTCTTCTTTTCTTTCGGATATGTCAGCTTCCGCCCCTTTCACAAGGGCTTCGTTTTCCTCTCTTCTTTTTCGAACCTCTTTAAGAATGTCGTCAACATCGTAATTGCTCATTCTCTTGTTCTCCCCTCAAAATACATAGGCAACGCAGAGTATTTCAAGCCTTGGTTAAAATTCGCTTAAATACTGCATGTTTTTGCAGGCTTGGACTGCTCTTCATTGCCACACACGGAAACATTATATATTATTTAGCCGCCGTTTTCAACAAAAAGAAATTAATTAACAGATTTTTAATAATATAATTTAAATATAACAAAGCATTAAAGGGACAGAATATGCACTTCTGTCCCTTTAAATCGGCAACTAAAATTATTCCTCCTCGGTTGCTTCGTTCTCTTTTGCTTCAACAGAGTCGTCGGCTTCGCCGTCCTCGTCCTCAAAGCGATCAACAATAGAGATTGTTGCAACCCTTTCGCCATCGTTAACCTTCATAACCTTAACGCCCTTGCTTGTTCTTTGGAAGGTTGAAATCTGGTCAACATGCGTTCTGATAACAATTCCGTCGCTTGAAATCATAATAACATCATTTTCTTCAAGCACGGGTGCAATCATTGCTACCTTGCCGTATTTATCGGTTTTATAGTTAATAAGACCCTTGCCGCCTCTTGACTGAACACGGTATTCATCAAATCCGCTCTTTCTGCCGAAGCCCGTTTCGGAAACGGTCAGCAGCTTAAAGCCGTCAAGTGAAGCCGCAAAGCCAACAACATAGTCGCCCTGAGCAAGAGTTATAGCCCTAACGCCTCTTGCAGTTCTGCCGATAAGCCTTGCGTCATTTTCGTTGAAGCATATACTCATACCGTCGTGAGTGGCAACAACAAGATTTCTCTTGCCGTCTGTTATTTCAACATAGGCAAGCTCGTCGCCCTCGTCAAGATTAATTGCAATAATACCGCTTTGGCGGATATTTTTATATTCGTTAATATCCGTTCTTTTGATAACGCCCTTTTTCGTTACCATACACAGATATTTTCTGTCCTCCTCCTGCGGAATTTTAACCATTGCGGAAACGGTTTCGCCCTTTTCAAGAGGAAGAAGATTAACAACATTCATTCCCTTGCCCGTTCTTGATGAGGCGGGAATTTCATAAGCCTTCTTTTTGAAAACCTTTCCCGTGTTGGTAAACAGGAAAACAACATCGTGAGATGAGCAGGTAAACATCGTTTTTGCAACATCCTCTTCTCTTCTGCTCATTCCCATAATTCCGCGTCCGCCTCTGTTTTGCGCCTTATAGGTGTCAACCGTCATACGCTTCATATATCCCATATTGGTAAGCGTAAGAATAGACTCCTCAACGGGAATTAAATCCTCATCGTCAACGCTTCCGATAACAGCGCTGATTTCCGTTCTTCTTTCGTCGCCGAATTTATCGGCAATTGCTCTTGATTCCTCTTTTATAATATCGGTTATTCTTGTTTCGTTTTGAAGTATATCAAGAAAATCCTTTATTTTAGCGTGAAGCTCGTTTAATTCATTAACGATTTTTTCAATTTCAAGTCCGGCTAACTGACCAAGACGGTAAGCAACGATAGCTGTTGCCTGGGGCTCGTCAAAGCCGTATTTATCCATAATAGCAAGCTTTGCCTCTGCCTGTCCGCCCTTGCAGGCACGGATTGTTGCAATAATTTCATCAACAATATCAATTGCTTTTTTAAGGCCCTCTAAAATGTGCGCTCTTTCCTGTGCTTTTTTAAGGTCAAATTCCGTTCTTCTTCTGATAATGTCCTTTTGGAAGGCAATATATTTTTCAAGAATTTCTTTAAGAGTTAAAACCTTTGGCACTCCGTCGTCAAGCGCAAGCAATATTGCACCGAAGGTAACCTGCATATCTGTCATTTTATAGAGATTATTTAGCACAACCTGTGCATTGGCGTCTCTTTTAACAACCACCTCAATGTGCATACCTCTGCGGTCGGAATAATCCTGAACATCTGCAACGCCTTCAAGCCTTTTTTCCTTAACAAGCTCTGCAATTCTTGCAATAAGGCGTGCCTTGTTAACACCGTAAGGAATTTCGGTTACAACAATTTTGAAGCGGTCTCCCTTTGCTTCGATAATTTCAGCCCTTGCACGAACATATATTTTTCCTCTTCCTGTTGCGTAGGCCTCCTTGATTCCCTTTGTTCCCATAATGATGCCTGCCGTTGGGAAATCGGGACCCTTAATGTGCTGCATAAGCTCGTCAAGCTGGGCGTCGGGATTATCAATAAGGCAGCACATACCCTCAACAACCTCTTTCATATTATGGGGAGGAATGTTTGTTGCCATACCAACCGCAATACCCGAGGAGCCGTTAACAAGAAGATTTGGAAAACGGGCAGGAAGAACAACGGGCTCCTTTGTTGTGTCGTCAAAGTTCGGTGCCCAATCAACTGTTTCCTTTTTAATATCCTCAAGCAGCTTCATAGAGGTTTTGCTCATTCGGCTTTCGGTGTAACGGTAAGCGGCAGGCGGGTCTCCGTCTATGCTTCCGAAGTTTCCGTGGCCGTCAACAAGCGTATGCCTCATTGAGAAGGGCTGGGCAAGTCTAACCATTGCGTCATAAACAGATGCGTCGCCGTGCGGATGATAATGACCGAGCACATCGCCGACGGTTGTTGCGCACTTTCTGTACGGTCTGTCGGGATAAAGATTATTCTCATACATAGCGTAAAGTATTCTGCGGTGAACAGGCTTTAAGCCGTCTCTAACATCGGGAAGAGCACGCTGAACAATAACGCTCATTGAATAATCAAGAAATGCTTTTCTTATCTCGCTGCTTATTTCAACATCAATAATTTTTTGATTGTCATATCTTATGTCTTTATTATCCATCTATATAATCCTCCGAAATTACACATCAAGATTTTGAACAAACTTTGCGTTTTTCTCGATAAATTCTCTTCTCGGCTCAACATTGTCGCCCATAAGAATTGAAAAGTTTTCGGAAGCACGCTGTGCGTCCTCAACGGTAACACGGAGCATTGTTCTGAATTCAGGGTCCATTGTTGTTTCCCAAAGCTGATCGGGGTCCATTTCACCAAGACCTTTATAGCGCTGAATATCGCAGTCGCCGCCGAATTCCTTAATTCTTTCGTCTCGCTCCTCATCGCTGAAGCAATAAACGCCCTTTTTGCCCTTTGAAACCTTGAAAAGCGGAGGCTGTGCAAGATAAACATAGCCCTCCTCTATAATTTGCGGCATATAGCGGAAGAAGAAGGTGAGCAAAAGCGTTCTGATATGTGCGCCGTCAACATCGGCATCCGCCATAATTATAATCTTGTGATAACGAAGCTTGTTAATGTCAAAATCGTCGCCTATTCCCGTTCCGAGTGCCATAACAACGGGAAGAAGCTTTTCGTTTGAATAAACCTTATCAACCCTTGCCTTTTCAACATTAAGCATTTTTCCCCAAAGAGGAAGAATTGCCATGTGCTCACGGTCTCGTCCTTCCTTTGCAGAGCCGCCTGCCGAATCTCCCTCAACGATATAAATTTCGCATTTTGAGGGGTCCTTGCTTGTGCAGTCTGCAAGCTTTCCGGGAAGTGAATTGCTTTCAAGCGGAGATTTTCTTCTTGCGTTATCTCTTGCCTTTCTTGCCGCTTCTCTAACTCTTGAAGCTTCAAGCGCCTTGTTTAAAATAGCCTTTGCCGTTTGAGGATTTTCCTCAAAGTAGGTCATAAGCTTTTCATAAACCATTGAAGAAACAAGACCTGTTATATCTGTATTTCCGAGCTTGCTCTTTGTTTGTCCCTCAAACTGTGCCTCGGTAAGCTTAACGCTGATAACCGCCGTTATACCCTCACGCACATCCTCGCCCGATAATTTTTTATCGCTGTCTTTAAGAATATTAAATTTCTTTCCGTAATCGTTGAAAACTCTTGTTAAAGCGGTTTTAAAGCCTGTTTCGTGAGTACCGCCGTCAATGGTGTTGATATTGTTTGCAAAGGATAAAATTATTTCATTATATGAATCCGTGTAGCAAAGTGCAACCTCGGCGCTTCTGTCCTCCTTCGTTGTTGAAAGGTGGATAACCTCGCTTTGAACAGGGTTTAAGCCTCTGCTTGTGTTGATATATTCAACAAACGAGCGAATACCTCCCTCGTAGCAGAAGGTGTTTTCAATATGCTCCTCGGGATTTTCGCTTCTTAAATCGGAAAGCTTGATTGATAAGCCTGCGTTAAGAAACGCCTGCTCACGCAGTCTTCTTGCAAGCACCTCATAATCATAAACAAGTGTTTCGGTAAAAATATCTCCGTCCGGCTTGAATTTGATATATGTTCCGTGGCCGTCGCTGTCGCCGATTATATGTAAATCATTAACAGGTATGCCTCTTTCAAATCTTTGCGAATAGATGTGGCCGTTTTGAGTAACCTCAACCTCAAGCCATTCCGAAAGTGCATTAACAACGGAGGAACCAACGCCGTGCAAGCCGCCCGAAACCTTATATCCGCTTCCGCCGAACTTACCGCCTGCGTGGAGCACGGTTAAAACAACCGTAACGGCGGGAAGACCTGTTTTTTCGTTAATACCCGTGGGTATTCCTCGTCCGTTATCGCGAACGGCAATAATATCTCCCGGCAGGATTTCACATTCAATATGCGTGCAAACTCCTGCAAGAGCCTCGTCTATTGAGTTATCAACAATTTCATAAACAAGGTGATGAAGACCTCTCGGTCCCGTTGAGCCGATATACATACCCGGTCTTTTTCTAACGGCTTCAAGCCCTTCAAGAACCTGAATGTCCTTTGCGGAATATTCCTCGGTTACAACCGTGTCCATATCCTCTTCTTCAAGAACTGTTTTGTTTTCTTCACTCATAATGGTTTAACTCCTGTCTTGTTCTTTTAAGCAATGTGCTTGTGTTCAGAGAACTAACATATATTTTGTCTTCCGTAACAATAAAGCTTTTCGGAAGCTCATAGCTAACATAAATAATATTTTTTTCTTTTTCTGCCTTTGATAAATAATCTCTTGTTGCTTTATTAACCGTTGATGTGTCCATATCAAAAATGCCTATGATTTTTTTACTGTTCACAACAACATCCTCTCCGAGATGCAAATACATTTAATTTACCTCTTTGGCTTGTCCGTTTTCTATTTTAACGGTTTTTCCTTTTTTAAGGCGCAAAACGGTGTTTGCGTCGCAGCAGGTAATAAAAACCTGCCAATCCTTAATATGATTTAAAATATAATCCTGCCTTTTTTCGTCAAGCTCGCTCATAACATCATCTAAAAGTGCAACGGGCTCTTCCTGTGTTTTTTCTTTTAAAAGGCTCGCCTCTGCAAGCTTTAATGCAAGAACACAGCTTCGTTGCTGGCCCTGGCTGCCGTAAAGCCTTGCAGATTTTCCGTTAATCAAAATATCAATATCGTCTCTGTGGGGGCCCACCTTTGTTATTTTATTTAAAATATCCGTGTTGTGATTTTCGTTTAGCTTTTTGAGCAGTTTTTCCTCAATTTGTTGAAGATTTAAGCCCTGATAATCAAATTCTCCTTTAAAAACGATATCAATTTCTTCCTTTCCGCCGGAAATTCCTTTAAATATTTCCTTTGAAAACGGCAAGATTGCCTCAATATATTTTTGGCGCTGATAAATAATTTTTGCTCCGTCCTTTGCAAGAGAAGCATCCCAAATATAAAGCATACTTCTTAAATCTGCATTAAATGAAATATCCTTTAAAACAACATTTCTCTGCATAAGCGAGCGATTATAGCTTTTTAAAACAGAGGAATAATTTGATTTTATTTGGCAAAGAGCACCGTCAACAAATTTTCGTCTTTCGGCAGGTCCGTCCTTTATCATTGACAAATGAACGGGAGAAAAAATAACTGCTTTTATTTCTTCGCCGAGTGCGGCTGCAGAGCGTTTTTTTACGCCGTTAAGGCTTGCATTTCTTTTTGTATCAATTAAAAGCCGAGCCGTTTGCTCTCTTTCCCTGCTTTCAAATTCAATTTTAAGATTTGCAAATTCGCTTCCGAATTTTATTAAATCGCAGTCCTTTGCTCCTCTGAATGATTTTGATCCGCTGAAAAGATAAATTGCTTCAATTAAATTTGTTTTTCCCTGTGCGTTTTCGCCGTAAATAATATTTACATTTTCAAAATTAAGCGAAATATGCTCTATATTTCTGAAATTTTCAATTTCAATGCTTTTAATCTTCATTAATTATTTTATAATCCGTATTTAAAAATGAAACCGTGTCGCCGCTTTTTATTTTTTTGCCTCTTGCGGTGCATATTTCTTTATTAACCTTAACTCTACCGTCTAACACAAATTGCTTTGCCATTGCGCCTGTTTCTGCCGCTCCTGCAAATTTTAAAAGGCTGTCAAGCTTAATAAACGGAGTTGATATTTTTATAATTTCTTCGTGCCTTTCGGCAATTTTAACCTTAATCTTCATATATTAATTATTATCCGTGTTTTTAAGTCTCATCGGTAAAACAAGGAAAAGAAAGCTTTCATCGCTTACAGGCAAAATTTTAACGGGGCTTATCGGTCCGCCGAGCTCTATTTTAACCTGATCCGTGTCTGCCGCATTTAGTGCGTCAAGCAAATATTTTGAATTAAAGCCTATTTCAACTCTGTTTCCGCTGATGTTTGCGTGTGTATAATCAACAACTCTTCCAAGTGATGAAACTGTTGAAACTCTCATTTCATCGTTATCAAAAAGGCATCTAATCGGGTTTTTTGAATTATTTTCAATAACGGGAATTGTTCTTTCAATGCAGGAAACTGCGTCATTTGTATTAATCAAAACTGTTGTTGTTGATGTTTTCGGAACTGCCGCATTATAATCAAGAAAATCTCCTTCAAGTAAACGGCTTATAATACTGTAATCCTCAACCTCAAAAATTATATGCCTTTTTCCAACGCTGATTTGAATATTCTTTTCCGTGTCGCTTCCGATAATTTTAATAAGCTCTCTTATCGTTTTTTTAGGAACAATAAAGGAAACATCCTCGCCGTCATATTTAATTGTTTCCGTTCTTATTGCAAGTCTGTATCCGTCAACACCTATCAAACGAAGCTGATTTAATGTCATTTCAAACTTTAAGCCTGTGTGAACGGGCTTTGAATTTTCACTTTCTGCAACTGCAAAAAGCGTTTGCATAACCATATTTTGAAGAAGCGCTTGATTGATAAATAAAGGGTATCCTCCCGAAACGCTCGGAAGCTCCGGATATTCATCTGCACTGATGCCCGTAATATTATATTGAGCCGCACCGGCAGTAATTGAAACGGATGTTCCGCTTGTTTCAAACGAAACCGTTTGAGAATTAATTTTTCTGATAATATCGCAAAGAATTTTTGCATTAATAACTATTGCACCCGGCTCGGTAACGGTTGCCTGCATAATTGTGTTTATTCCAAATTCAAAATCATATCCTGTAAGGCTTAATGTGTCTGAGCCGCATTCAACAAGAATTCCCTCAATTGTGGGAATTGTTACCTTTGTGCTGACCGCTCTCATAACATTATTGCAGGATTCGCTCAATTTTTTTGCATCGCAGGTAAATTTCATATTTTTTCCTCCCTTTAAGAAGATATTAATTCATTTATAATAGTATCAGTAAGCAGTGTTTAAATTGTTTAAAACCTTTAAATGCCTTTATATTATGCAAAAAAGCAACTGCTTTTTATGTTGAATTTTTTATTGAAAAAATGTTTTAATTGTTTAAAAAAATCAATTTCAACATATATGTTTAAAAAAATGATGTTAAAAACTAAAAAGATGTTGAAAATTTAAGAACCTGTTTTAACATTATTTATAATATCGTTTACCTTTCTTTCAAGCTTTGAATCGTTTTCAATCATTTTTGAAATATCGTTAATATTATAAATAACGGTTGAATAGTTCTTGCCGAAATCGGCACCTATCTGTTCATAGGTTAGGTTTGTTACCTCTCTTATGATATACATACAGATTTTTCTTGCATGAGTAACAGATGCCTTTTGCTTTGATGATTTAATATCATCAACCGAAACTCCCTCTGTTCTTGAAACCTCTTCAAGTATTTTTTCAATTGTAACGGGAATAGGCGGAATATCGTCGTCTATAACATCCTTAATAACCTTTTGTGCAAGAGCAATGGTGGGTGCGTGGCCGCTAAGCTCACTCATTGCGTGAAGCTTTTTTGTTGTTCCTTCAAGCTGGCGAATGTTTGTTTTGATTTTTTCGGCTATGTAAGCAACAACATCATCATTTATTTTAAAATTAAGAAGCTTTGCTTTATTTTTTATTATTGCGCAGCGTGTTTCAAATTCGGGAGACTGAATATCTGCCAAAAGTCCGTTTTCAAATCTTGAACAAAGCCTTTCGGTTAAGCTTTGAATTTCCTTTGGCGGACGGTCGGAGGTTAAAACGATTTGCTTTCCATTTTCAATAAGAGAATTAAAGGTGTGGAAAAATTCCTCCTCCGTTCTTTCCTTTCCGCCTATAAACTGAACATCATCAATTAATAAAACATCGATATTTCTGAATTTAGAGCGAAAATCATCAACCGTTTTTTTGCCGAGAGCATTAATAAATTCGTTTGCAAAATCCTCTGCACGAACATAAAGAATACGCATATCGGGAAAATTTTTGCGTATTTCATAGCAGATAGCATTTAAAATGTGAGTTTTTCCAAGACCTGATTTTCCGTAAATGAAAAGAGGATTATAATTACCGAAGGAATTATTTTGCTTAATATGTCCGCCCGGATCCTCCGCAACTGCCATTGCCGCTCTGTAAGCAAATCTGTTTGACGGACCTTCGATAAAGGTATCAAAGGTAAATTGATAATTAGTGTGAATTTCCTCTATTTGAGGCTGCTCTGTTTTTTTCTCATCAGAAGCATCAACAAACATAGTGGGGTCATAAAGATATTCAATATTTACCTCAAAGCCCAAAACTTTGTTAAAGGCATTTTGAATAAGCTCGCCGTATTGCGATTTAACAATTTTTTTCTTAACCTCGCTTGAAAAGCTTAAAAAAACAACATTGTTTTCAAATCCGCTTAATTTAATGGGCTTCAACCAGGTGTCAAATCCAACCTGCGTTATGTTTGATTCAGCCTTGCAGCAGTCAAGAACGGCAAGCCATATATCGTTATATGTTTCCATTAAAAAACTCCTCTGCTCTATCTCTCTTTTTAAACATAAAATCAATTAATTGTTGAAAATAATATACAGGCTTATTATATCATCTAATTTTAAAATATACAATAGTTTATTAATAAATATTTAATATAAATATATTATAGATATAATATAAACTAAAAGAATATAAAATTAAAGTAATTAAAAACATAAATATTACCTAAAAGCAGGGAAAAATTAATTTAAGCAAGCGAGATAAATCCGAATAAGTTTTTTATGAACGGATTTATTTCGCTTGCTTAATGTTAAATCATAATGTATAATGATTTTTGAAAAGAAAAAAGGGCGGTGAAAAAAATAAGAATATTTAAAAACAGAGGCGATATTTATATTCCGTCCGCAGATTTAAAAGCAGATAAGGAAAAAAGAATTTTATTAATTGCACTTGCCTTTATTATTGTTTTCACAATTGTTTTTCTTTTTATATTCGGAATAAAATATGATTTTTCGGTAAAAAAATTTTTTACTCCCGAAAATATTGAAAAGAAAAATGAAGAAATTATAGAACAGCTTCCCGAGGTCAGCGGAAAAACAAATTATCTTTTTGTTTTAAGTAATAAAAACACTAACGAAATGTTTTTTTGCTCTCTGATTCAGGTTGATATGGACACGGTTTCATATAAATCCTCCTGCCTTTCGGCAGAAACACAGATAGACGGAAAAAAGATTTCCGAAATTTACAAAATCTCGGGTGCCGGCGGTGTTTTAAACGAATTAAACGGATATTTGGGCGTTAATATTGATTATTACATAGACGAAAGCTTTGAGGATTATAAGGATATGTTCAACGCTATGGGAAGCGTTAATTACACCGTTTTAAGCGATATTAAATATAAAGACACATCACGCTACGGCTATAATATAAAAATAAAATCCGGGGAAAGAAAATTTGACGGTGATACGGCAACAAAGCTTCTTCGGTATTATGTTGAGCAGGAGCAAAATTTTTCAGCGGCAAACGATTTTATACTTGCCGCACTCACTCAGCAGATAAGCAGCGAAAGCTATGAAAAAAGAGAAGCCCTGTTCAGCAAGTTTATAGAATGCTCTCAAACAAATATAACGGTAAAAAATTTCACTCTCGGAATAAACGCAATGAAGGTGCTTTCAAGCCCAACAACCGGCGTTAATGTATATAGTGTTCCCGTAAAATATGAGGGTAATATTTTAACAACATCATCAATAGATGAAATAAAAGGATATTTTATGAAATAACAGGAGAGGCTATGGATAAGGAAAAAATAGAAAAAGCCGTTAGGGAAATTTTAATTGCCGTCGGCGAGGATCCAAACAGAGCAGGATTAAAGGAAACTCCTCGCAGGGTTGCAAATATGTATGAGGAAATGTTTGCAGGTCTTTCGCAGGATCCAAGGCAGCATTTAAAGCTTTTTGATGAAAAATCAAACGATGAAATGGTTATTGTTCGTGATATTCCGTTTTCGTCAATGTGCGAGCATCATCTTCTGCCGTTCGTAGGCAAGGCGCATATTGCATATATTCCGAGCAACAACAAAATTATCGGCCTTTCAAAGCTTGCAAGAATCGTTGATAATTTTGCAAAAAGACCTCAGGTTCAGGAAAGATTAACACATGATATTGCGGATTTCCTTGATGAAAGCTTATCTCCAAAGGGCGTTGCGGTTATTATTGAGGCAGAGCATATGTGTATGAGCATTAGAGGGGCAAGGGCTTCGGGAAGCAAAACACAAACCTCTGCGTTAAGAGGAATTATCCGCTCTGACGCACGCACAAGAGCAGAGGCGCTTGCGCTTCTTGATAAATAAGAGGAAAAGCAATGATTTGGAAATGCTGCGAAAAAGAAATTGAATACGGCACAAAAACTCTTATAATGGGAATTGTTAATATAACCCCCGATTCCTTTTCAGACGGCGGAGATAATTTTTTGCCCGATGCGGCAATTGAAGCCGCCCTGCAAATGGAAAAGGACGGCGCAGATATAATTGATTTGGGAGCGCAGTCAACCCGTCCGGGATACACTTTAATTTCTCCCGAGGAGGAATGGAAGCGAATGGAGCCCGTTTTAAAGGGATTAAAGGGAAAAATAAGCGTTCCGCTTTCGGCAGACACCTTTTATCCCGAGGTTGCCGAAAAAGCAATTAAAGGCGGCGTAAGCATTGTTAATGATGTTTCGGGTATTATTTCACGGGATATGGCTCAAACCGTTAAAAAAACAGGCGCAGGCTGGATAATAATGCACAACGGTGCAGGAGATATTGAAGAGGTTAGGGATTTTTTTAAAAAATCGGCAGAGGAAATTAGAAAAATCGGAATTAACAAAAACCAAATTTGCTTTGATATGGGAATAGGCTTTGGAAAAACACGCCCGCAGGATATGAGCTTAATTGCAAATGCTCAAAAATATAAGCTTTCGGGATATCCTCTTTTGCTTGGCACAAGCAGAAAAAGAGTTATAAAAGAGGGAAGCGGGCAGGAAAATCCAAAAGAGCGTATTTACGGCAATATTGCGGCAGACACGGCGGCAATTTTCGGCGGAGCGGATATTATAAGGCTTCACGATGTTAAAAACGAAAAGCAGGGCGTTTATATGGCAGACGCACTTAAAGGCGCACAAAAAATTTAAAATAAAAAAATTTGAAAAAGGAGAAAAAATATGATAAGTGTAACAACACCAACGCTTGAAAACGGCGTTATAGTTGAGTACAAGGGACTTGTAACAGGCGAGGTTGTTGCCGGAATAAACTTTATTAAGGATTTCGGTGCATCAATCAGGAATATAGTTGGCGGCAGATCCTCCGGCTATGAGGAGGAGCTTGCCAACGCAAGAGAAAAGGCAATCAAAGAAATGGAGGTTCGTGCCTCGCAGATGGGCGCAAATGCCGTTGTGGGCGTTGATATTGATTATGAAACCTTCGGAAATGCAGGAATGCTTATGGTTTCCGCAACAGGCACGGCGGTTGTTGTTCAAAACAAATAATGGATAAGATTTTAATAAAGGGCTTAAAGCTTTTTGCATATCACGGAGTAAATCCGGAGGAAAAGGAAAACGGTCAGGATTTTATTTTTGATATTGAGCTGTATGTTAATATGAACAAGGCGTGCCACAGCGATAATGTTGAGGATACCGTTTCCTATGCAAAGGTTGTTAAAACAGTTCGCAGAGTTTTTACTGCGCAGAAATATGATTTGCTTGAAAGGTGTGCAGAAATAACCGCTCAGGCAATTCTTGATGAATACAGCGAGGTGTTGAGGGTTGATTTAACCCTTAAAAAGCCTCAGGCGCCCGTAAATGCCGAATTTGAATATATGGGCGTTAATATAGTCAGAAGCAGGGATAATATTTAAAATGAAGTATGTTTTAGGCGTTGGAACAAATTTGGGAAACAAAAGGGAAAATATTGAAAGGTGCATAAATTCAATTAATTTAACACCCTACACAGATGTGTTAATGCGTTCGGGAATTTATGAAACAGAGCCCGTTGGCTATGCAAGGCAGGATAATTTTTATAACTGCGTTTTGCTTGTTGAAAGCGAGCTTGAGCCGAATGAAATGCTCGGTCTGTGCCTCGGAATTGAAAGCGGCTTCGGCAGAAAAAGGGGAATTTTAAACGGCCCGAGAATACTTGATATAGACCTTTTGCTTGCAGAAGGCGTTAAGCTTGAAACAAAAAATCTTTCCGTTCCTCATCCGAGAATAAGGGAAAGGCGCTTCGTTTTGCAGCCAATGCTGGATTTGTTTCCAAGCGGCACTGCGTTTGATTATGAATTTGCAAGCTATATTGATAAAATTGAGGGGCAAGCAGTTGTTCAGGCAGAGCCTCCCGAGAATTATTATATAGAAGATTAAACCGAATTAAAAAACAAAATGCGAAATGCCGCAGGAGCGCTTGCTTCTGCGGCATTTACCGTATCTTTAATATTTTCTTTTTTAATCAATCTTTTTTTGAGATGTTTTTATTCTTCCTTGCCGTCAAGCATTGCTTTCCTTGCGGCCTCCTGCTCTGCAAGGCGGTCTGCACGAATGTCTGCAAGCTCGGAAATCATCTGATTTCTCAAGCTTCCGTGGATAGGATAGAGGAGGAACGATAATCCGTAAAATCCTCTTGCAAATGCGGGAAGCAGGCAGAAAACAGCCCAAATTCCGTTAAGCATTTTTGGATCGGTTTGAGGAATTGCGTTGCCGAGCGAGTCGGTAAGCGGAACATAATTAATCCAGGTAAGAACCATACCGGAAAGCCAGCCTGTTATAGACTGCGAAAGCTTTCCGAAATAGCCCTGAACAGTTGTTACAAGGGCTTCGTTACGAAGACCGTGCTTCCATTCCATATAATCAAAGGTTTCAGCGCAAAGAATGGGGCCTACAACCGTGATGATTTTATTTGGAAGACCGCAAACCGTTAAGCCGAAAACAACCCAAATAAAATTAAGAATATAGTGGTCGCTGAATGTTTGACCGAACGGATGGTAGCCTATGATAAAAAGAAGCGTGTATGCCACACCGCCGAAAACGCCGGCGATAATAGCAGTTGTTCTTGCACCCAATTTTTTAACCATCTTTGCGGCAAGAGGAACCATAAGATAGTTTGGAATACCCGTGAAAAGACCGCAAATTGTTTGGTTTGCAAGGCTTCCTGTGTTGTTCAGCCAGAAATACTGCTCGGAGGAGCCTCCGACAGCCTTAAAGTTATTAAAGAAATCTGCAAAGATAATAGCAAAAAGAGGACGGTTTGTGAAAATTTGCTTAATAGATTCAAGAACGGAGGTTTCGTTCATTTCCTCTCTTGATTGAAGCGGAACACGCTCACGCATATTGAAAAATCCAAAAATGGCAAAGCCTGCCGCAAGGATAATCATAAAGTATGCGAAGCCTGTGTAAACTCCCTCCATTGTTATGCTCTTGTTGATTTTCGGAAGAAATGTAACAAGAACGGGAACGAGCGACGGAAGCCATGTTCCGAAAAGCTCAAAGAATTTACTTGTTGTTATAAGGTTGTTTCTTTCGTTTGCATTGGGGGTAATGTTGTAAATCATAAGTCCCCACGCGCCGAAATAACTCATTCCGAGTCCGTAAATAATGATTGCAACAAGCGCCCAAATAACCTTGCCCGTTGGGCTTATGTTCGGAGCGGTAAACATCATTATACCGCCAACAACCCAAAGCGGAAGCGGAATGATAAAGAACGGACGGATTCTTCCCCATCTTGTTCTTGTTCGGTCAATAACAAGGCCCGAAATCGTATCATCAACTGCGTCGTAAATCGAAGCAAAAAGGTTTATGTAAGCATAAGCGGTTGTGTTAAGCTTAAGGAACTGAATCATAAAGAATTCCTTAAATGCACTAACAAACTGACTTAAATTTTTCTGACCGAAGTTAACAAGCACATACGCCGCAATTTCCTTCGGCGAAAGGTAACGCTTTTTAGTGTAGGCAAGCTTATCAAGCTCCGCCTCCTCCTGTGCAAGCAAATCCTGCTCTGCCAAAAAACCACCTCTTTCAATTGAAATAAAAACCGAAAACACTATCGGCTATTCTAAACATTTCTAATATAACAAATTATTTCAAATAATTCAATAATATTTTATATAAAATAATTAATATAATTATTTTGGCAACCGTGAAGAAAGGTAAAAATCGAAAAACAGGTGCCTGCAATGCAAAAAATTATTACTGCTTCAAGCAAAGAGCCTCTCTATTGCCTGCGTTTCTTATAATAAATACTATTTTTTATCCGCCGGCGCAAGCCTTCTTATGAAGGCAAGGCAGATAAGCATAATTGCGGGGAAGGCAGAGGAAAACAAAAGCCCGCGCGAAATATTGTTTGAGCTGCTTTGTGAAATTAAGCCAACAAGAGTGGGACCTGCCGTGCATCCGAAATCGCCCAAAAGCGCAAAAGCGGCAAACATAGCCGTTGAAGCATTCGGAATGTGCTTTGCGGCAAGCGAAAACGCACCCGGCCACATAGGCGCAACGGCAATTCCGCAAAAGCAGCAGCCCAAAAGCGCAATAAAGGCATTTCCCGAAAGCGAAGCAACAAAATATGAGGCAATGCAAAGAACACATCCGGCAGACATTATTTTTGCAATATCGTTTTTTGCGCTGATTTTTGCATAAACAATGCGTGAAACGCCCATTAAAACCGCAAAGGCGCACGGGCCGAGCAGGTCGCCTGTTGTTTTTGACACTTTAAGTCCTGCCTCTGCAAAGGCGGAAGCCCATTGGCTCATTGCAAGCTCGCTTGCGCCTGCACAAACCATAGTTATGCCCAACAGCCAAAAAAGAGGATTTTTAAGCATATCGGAGAATTTGCCCCGTCCCTTTTCCTCTTCAAGCGTTCTTATGGGAACAAAGCAAAAATAAAAGGCATTAAAGAGAGGAATGCATGCCCACAAAAGCGCAAGAATACGCCATTTATCTATTCCTGCGGTGTTAAAAAAGAGCGTTGAAAGCAAAACAACACAGGCGCAGCCGATTGAAAACGCAGAGTGCACAACTCCCATTGCGCCCGATTTGTTATTCGTTGGGCAGGCTTCAACTATCGGAGAAACGAGCACCTCGTCAAAGCCGCCTCCGATTGCGTAAAGAATAACGCAGACAACACAACCGATATATTTTGATTCAAATGCGTCGGGCAAAAAGGAAAGCCCTGCAAGGCCTAATGCGGAAAGTATATTTGCAAGAATCATCGAGCATCTGTATCCAATCGTCCTTATAAATAAAGGGCTTGCGGCGTCAATGATTATTTCGGTAAAAAATGTTATTGTAATAAGTCCCGTAAGGCTTTTGAGAGAAAAGCCGAATTCGTTTTGAAATCTGATGAAAAGAAGCGGCAAAAATGTTGCGGCAATCGCCTGCGAAACATACGAAAGGCTACACGCCGTAAGGGTGTGGCTGTATGATAATTTTTTCAGCTTTGTCATTGTTTTTATCCTTTTTATATATTTCGCAGATATTATAAACGATATTAATTTGTTTTTCAACTTGATTGATAATTATAATAGTGTTAAAATAAATAAAATTATATAGGGTAACGGTAATAATCCGAACCACGGTTTATCGTGGCAGATTTGCCCTTACTCTTCGTTAAAATACTCGTTAATCCGAAAGGATTAACTGCGTTTTGTGCCTTGATTAAGACCAAATCTGCACACGATAAACTGCAAAGCATCAAAAATGCTTGGAGTAAAGATGAGATTTGGCGTCTTGAGATGGCAGCCTTGCTGGCGCAAGGCAACAGCGAAAGCGACAAATATCGCTTTAATACTACATTTTTGACGGGTTCGGATTATTACCGTTACCCTAAGGTGAGTGATTATATGAATTGGGAATTTAACCTGCCCGTAAAAATCGTTTTCGGCTCGGGCAAAAGGAAAAACATTTTAGAATATATAAATGAAATCGGCGGCACAAGAGGTGTTCTTGTTTGCTCGGGGAGCTTTGCCAAAAACGGTGTTGCAGATGAATTTATTAAGGCTTCAAACGGAGCAATAAAGGCGGTTTTCAGCGATGTTCGCCCAAACCCCACAACGCAGAATGTTGATAGCTGCACTGCGGCTTTAAGAGAAATAAACGCAGATTTTGCCGTTGCCCTCGGCGGAGGCTCGCCTATGGATTGCTGCAAGGCGGCTTGCGCAATTGCAAGGGGAAGCGATAAAATTTCCTCTTATCACACAGGCGGCAAGCCGATTTGCGCTCAGGAGGCAATACCTATGATTGCCTTTACAACAACGAGCGGAACGGCAAGCGAGGTTACAAATATTTCCGTTTTAACAGATACGGAAAAGGGAATAAAGCAGCCGATGAACGATTCTGCAATGTATCCTAAAATTGCAGTTATTGATCCCGAGCTGACCTTGAGCGTTCCAAAGCAGATAACGGCTTCAACAGGGCTTGATGTTCTCAGCCATGCAATTGAAAGCTATTGGAGCACCCTTAATCAGCCTGTTTGCACCGCCTGCTCGGTTTATGCGGCTCGCCTTGTTTTTGAATGGCTTGAAAGGGCATATAACGAGCCGTCTGATTTAACGGCCCGTGAAAAAATGGCAGAGGCAAGCATAGTTGCCGGAGTTGCCTTTTCACACCCGAGAACAACGGGAAGCCACGCCTGCTCATTTCCGCTGACTAATATTTACGGCGTACCGCACGGCGAGGCATGCGCCTTTACCCTTGATTATTTCATAAAATTCAACGCCGATAATGCAGACGCAGACGGCAGAATAACCGCTCTTGCAAGGGATTGCGGCTTTAACAGCGCTTATGAAATGGCAGATGAAATAACGGCAATGAAGAAAAGAATGGGAATGAAATGCCGCCTTTCTGAAATCGGATGCACATCAGATGAGCAAATAGCTCAGCTAACGGAAAAAAGCATGAGTATGCTTATGGAAAGAAATCCCATAGCATTAACAAAGAAAAATATTCTTGAAATGTATAACTCATTGCGATAATATAAAGACAGAGCATTATTTAATTATATAAAGAAAAGAGCGTGAAATATATGGTTTACGGAGTTATTCTTGCCGGCGGAGTCGGCTCCCGTATGGGAGGAGATAAGCCAAAGCAATATCTTAATCTTAAAGGGAAGCCGATTATCGTTTACACAATAGAGAAGTTTTATACTTGCCCCGAATTTGAAAAAATCATAGTTCTTTGCCCTGCGCAATGGATTGAGCATACTAAAAATCTTATTAAAAAGCATATTGCGCCCGCAGAGGATAGGGTTGCGGTTATTGAGGGCGGCTCAACACGAAACGAAACCGTTATGAATGCAATTTCATATATTGAAAAGCAGGGTAATCTTGATGAAAACACCGTTATAGTTACTCACGATTCCGTTCGCCCGTTTGTTACTCACAGAATTATAAAGGAAAATATCGAGGCGTGTGAAAAATACGGTGCCTGCGACACGGTTATTCCTTCAACGGACACCATTGTTGAGGCTCAAAACGGCAAAACAATAAGCAGCATACCAAACAGAAGAATAATGTATCAAGGCCAAACTCCTCAGTCTTTTAAGGCGTTGAAGCTGAAAGAGATTTATAATTCCTTAACGGCAGAGGAAAAAGATATTTTAACAGATGCGGCAAAAATCCTTGTTTTAAAGGGAGAAAGCGTTGCACTTGTTGACGGAGAAACATTTAATATAAAAATAACATATCCTTATGATATGCGAGTTGCGAAATCTTTGTTGGAGGACGAGGAAGATGATTAACACGGTTTTTCGCCTTTCTGCCCCCCGAAGATTTGAAATTGCGTTTGAGGATATTGAGATTTTCGGCAAAAACGCAGTTGTTAGGCCAACGCATCTTTCAATCTGCAATGCAGATATGAGATATTATTTAGGCACAAGAGATGCAAGGGTGCTTGCCGAAAAGCTTCCTATGGCGCTCATTCACGAGGGTGCGGGCGAGGTTGTTTTTGATCCGTCCGGCAGATTTAAGGCGGGCGCAAGGGTTGTTATGATTCCGAACAAGCCTGTTGAAGCAGATGAATTTATTGCGGAAAACTATCTTCGCTCATCTAAATTTTGCGGCTCAACAATGGATGGATTTTTGCAGGAATATGTTGAAATAGAGCCGAAGCGGCTTGTTGAGCTGCCCGAAAATATCAATATGAATGTTGCGGCGTTTACGGAAATTGTTTCCGTTTCAATGCACGCAATTTCAAGATTTGATGAAATCGCCCATAAGCGCAGAGATGTAATCGGCGTTTGGGGCGACGGAAATTTGGGATATATAACTGCGCTGCTGCTTAAAAAGCGTTTTCCGAAATCAAAAATTTATTGCTTCGGCACCTCTGCTGATAAGCTTTCGGATTTCACCTTTGCAGACGATGTCTTTATCGTTAGCGCAGTTCCAAAGGATTTGCAGATAGACCATGCGTTTGAATGTGTCGGCGGCAATGCAAGCCCCGTTGCAATAGAGCAGATTATCGGCTTAATAAAGCCGGAGGGAACAATTTCCGCTCTGGGCGTTTCGGAATATCCCGTTCCGATAAACACAAGAATGATACTTGAAAAGGGCTTGCGCCTTTTCGGCTCATCAAGAAGCGGAAGGGCAGATTTTGTTAAAACGGTTGAGATGTATAATTCAAATCCCGAAATAATCGATTATCTCGGAAATCTTATCAATTCGGTTAATCCCGTTCGCAGTATTGAAGATTTGAAAAATGCCTTTGAAAAGGACACGCATAAGATTTTCGGCAAAACGGTTATGCAGTGGGAAATATAAACAAAAACGCTTTGGATTGGATTTCCAAAGCGTTTTTTATATGACAAGGCAAAAAAACTAACCTATTGCGTAGCGTCTGTTACATATATCCATTCAATTCTGTCGCCGTCGTTAAGCTCACATTTGCTTGCCGCCTTCATAACCAGCTCTCCGTTAACACGATATGTCCAGCCGCTTGAATCTCCGCAATCCAATGCTTTCAGTCCGCCAATGCCCTCAATATATGTTTTTCTCTTGTATTCAAGTGAAAGCCTGTTGCTTGCACAAACCTTTTCAAGCGCATCAAAAACGGTTGCGCCCTCTTCGGCGGTGTATTTTGCACCGTAAACGAAATAATCGGGAACCTCACTGCCGTATTCGGCGGCGTGCTTGCAGTTGATCGTAACCGTAACGCAAACGCTTTTTGCTTCGGAAGCACTGCTTATCTCTTCCTGTGCAGTCTGCTCTGCCTCGGCGGTTGCTTTTTTTGTTGTTTCTTCTGCTCTTGTTTGTGCGGCGGAGGTGCCTTTGCCGCTCGTTTCCTGTGCTTCGTCTTGCGTATTCTGTTCCTCAGCCTTGGATTGCTCCTCGCTCGTTGAAACGGTCTGCGAAGCAGACGACGCCTGCGTTTCCTTTTGCGTATTTCTTTTTTGCTCCGCTCCGATTATTGCTCCCGAAGCCGTGCAAACGCACAAAACCGCAACCAAAGCGGCAATAATTATTTTCTTTTTGTTTTCTTTTAAATTAATTTTTTTCATAAATATATAATAACATTATTATTTGGGTTTGACAATGCTTTTGTTTGGTCGTATAATCTTGGCGTGCCGAGAAAAATTTTTCACGGGGAATGCGGTTAAAGGCAAATTCTTTGCCCTATTCCGCAGCAGCTCACTCTACTGTATGCGACACAAGTCTGCGAATGCCACTCCTAAATCAGCCGAGCAAGCCGAAATCGACTTTTAAAGGGGGAAGGCGCAGGCAAGGCAAGCGCAAGCCAGGATATCCGTTTGAGGCACAAATAAAATATAACGGTGAGGTTATTGTTATGAAGAAGATTTTACCAACGCTCCTTGCGGTAATACTTGTTTTGTCTGCATCGCAAACAGTATTCGGAGCAACAAAAAATGATGCAAAAAGGGTTATTGAGTCATCTGTTTCCTTCGCCTTTGAAGATGTGTACGGCGAAACGGGATACACAGTCGGCGACTCAAAGAATTTTTACATTTATAATATTTCCGGCGCAGATGCTTCTGCTTATAAGGCAGATTATATAGCTTCGGTAAAGAAGGCTCTTGATGAGGGAGCACTTTCCGGTATTAAGGATTTGGGATTGGTTATTTGCAACCTGCAAATGCTCGGAGAAAATCCTGCTGATTTTTACGGATTTAACATTGTTGAAATGCTCAAGGCGGCAGATGTTACCGATTGCTCGGGAACGCCTTATTCCTATTATTATGCGGTTCAGGCGTGTGTTCTTGCGGGCTTGGACGAAACCGAAAAGGCGCTTTGCGAGGAAATGCTCGGCTACTACACCTTGGGAAGCGGAACGGATTTTTGGGGTGGCTACGGCACCTCGGCCGACGACCTTGCAATGTTTATTTTAACGCTTATACCGTTAAAGGCGGATTATCAGCAGTATATAAGCGACGCCTTTTCATTGCTTGAAGCGTATAAAACAGACGAGGGATATTCAAATTACGGAGCAAATGCGGATTCAACAGCGCTTGCACTTGCCGCATATTCGGCAGACGGCAGCAAGGAAAAAGCCGATGAAATTTATGACATATTGATTGAAAATTTTTATGATGAGCAAACGGGCGGATTTGTTTCCGATTTTGATGAATATTATGCAACGGCAGACGCAGTTTTCGGAATTTCCGTTTATCTTCCTCTTGCAGATGCAAACGATGAGGGCGATTCTTCTCAATCCGTTTCCGAGGAAAAAGAGGACAAGCCTGAAAAAGAGGAGAAAAAGGAGAAAAAGAAAACCTCTCCAAGCACAGGTGCTTCTTATTCGGCGGCTGTTTACGGGGTGCTTGCACTCGGTGCGGCGGCGTTAATTCTCAAAAAACGCTCCGAATAAATATTAATTAAATAAAAATGCTTCGAGGTATCGGCGCCCCGAAGCATTTTCTTTTTGCTTTGAATTAATTTTATTCGCTTTCGCTGTAATACGGCTCCATTGAAACCTGCTCTTTTTCATTTACAGGCTGATACTTATCCTGATAGTAGTTTTCGGCATGGCAGTCAAATTCTCCGCTCGGAGAAACCGTAATAACCGTGCATCCTCTTTGCGAGCCGTATTTCATAATTCCCGAATATGCAAGATAATCAACCGTGTAGCTGTAAGTCAGGCGGATTCCCTCATATTCAAGAGAAATATTGTTTAAATGGTCGTGGCCGAAAAACATTCCCTGCGTTGAGCCAAGCTCCTTTGCTTTGTCAAAAAAGCCGTAATTTTCCTCACTCGGATAAACAACTATGTCAATTTCTCCGGCGTTTCCGTAATAATATTTAACGCTTTGTGTGTCTGCAAAGCCGTTATCTCTGTATTCATAATATGCGGTTTGCATTTCCTGAAGCGGCATGTGGAAAAATGCAAGAGATTTCGGAACAACGCCGTTGTTTTCCTGCGTTAGCTCGTTGATTTCGTTTTCATACCATTCAATCTGATTTTCGTGAATACAGTCGTATTTCCAGCTAAGGATCGGCAAAATTTGAGGGCAAAACAATCGAGTTTTATTTGTTATTTATAATAAATTTTGCCTCTCCAACGGATTTCTCTTCATTGCCTAAGACAAGAGCAAATATTCCGCCTGCCGATATACCAACCTTTTTCATTTAACTACCGGTTTTGTTACTTTATAAAAATATAACATAAATTTTACATAAATTCAACATAAAAACCCCTAAAAGCTATTGACAAGTGAATTATATATGCGTATAATGAACAAGTGAACACAAGTTCATATAATCATAGATTATGGAGGCGAATTTATGCTTGATGAAGAATTAATGTATGACCTTGCCGATTTATTTAAAATCTTTTCGGATTCAACAAGGGTTAAAATTCTTTGCTCTCTGTTTGAAAGCGAGCTGAGTGTAACAGAGATAACCGAGGCAACGGGAGTTTCGCAAACGGCGGTTTCCCATCAGCTTCGTATTTTAAAGCAAAATCATCTTGTTAAGTATAAAAGAGACGGAAAGCAGATGATATATTCTCTTTCCGACGAGCATGTTAAAACAATAATTAACTGCGGAATAGAACACATTGAGGAGTGAAAAATATGGCAGAACACAAGCATAAGCACGATCACGCAGAGGGCTGCTCCTGCGGCTGCGAACACGAGCATTCACATTCAGACGACTGCTCCTGCGGCTGCGGACACAACCACGAGGAGGAAATAAGCAAAAAGGATTTCGGATTTAAGGTGGGCTTCGGCGGAGCGCTGCTTATTATCGGATATATACTTTCGGAATTTACCGAGGTTAGCAGTGTTATTCCTCTTATTTGCTTTGCAGTATCCTATATTATAATAGGATTTAATATTTTAAAGGAAGCAATTGAGGGAATATCACACGGCAATATATTTAATGAAAACTTTTTGATGTCTATTGCCTCGATAGGAGCATTTGTTATCGGGGAATACACAGAGGGCTGCGCAGTTGTTTTACTTTATACAATCGGCGAATATCTGCAAAGCGTTGCGCTCGGAAAAAGCAGAAAATCAATCAAGGATATGCTTCAATCCGCACCCTCGCAGGTTTGCGTAATAAGGGATGAAAAGCAGATTTTTGTTGAGCCGTCAGAGGTTGAGGCGGGCGAAATGTTTATTGTTAAGCCCGGAGAAAAGATTGAAATAGACGGCGTTATAGAAAGCGGAAGCGCAGAGGTTGATATGTCTGCCTTAACGGGCGAAAGCATTCCCGCTTCGCTTTCGGCAGGTGATGAAATTTTTTCCGGCTCAATAAATATTGACGGAATGTTGAAAATCAAAGCAACAAAAGCATACAGCGAATCAACCGTTTCAAGAATTATGGAAATGATTGAGGATGCAAACGGAAAAAAGAGCAAAACGGAAAAATTTATAAGCCGATTTGCAAAAATATACACTCCGATAGTTTGCCTCATTGCGCTTTTGATAATTGTTGTTCCTCCTCTTTTCTTTGGAGGAGAATGGAGCGAATGGGCATACAGAGGACTTTCCGCTCTTGTTGTTTCCTGCCCGTGTGCAATAGTTATTTCAATTCCGCTCGGCTTCTTCGGCGGCTTAGGTGCCTGCTCAAAGCAGGGAATATTAATTAAGGGAAGCAATTATCTTGAAATGCTTGCAAAATTTAATATCGGCGTTTTTGACAAAACGGGAACAATAACAAGCGGAAAGTTTGAATATGTAAACTGCGAATGCGTTCATTGCCATTGCACGGATAAGGCGGAGCACCGCGAGCTTTTAAGTCTTATTGCCGCCTGCGAAAAATATTCAAGCCATCCAATTGCAAAATCAATCAATCTTGCCTTCGGTCAGTATGCGGAAAATCTTAATGTTGAGGATGCAAAAAACTATGCAGGAATGGGTGTTTCCGCAGTTATAAACGGCAAAAAATATTATGCAGGAAACGAAAAGCTTATGCGAAGCGTTGGTGTTGATTTTGAGGAAACGAAGCTTGTTGGCACCGCAATTTATCTTTGCAGCGAAACGGAATTTTTGGGCAATATTGTTTTTGCAGATGTTATTAAAGAGGACAGCAAAAACGCAATATCCGCTCTTCGCAAAGACGGAGTTAAGAAAACCGTTATGCTCACGGGAGATAAGGAGCCCATTGCCGCCGATATAGCTCAAAAGGCGGGAATAGACGAGCATTTTTCAAGGCTTATGCCCGATGAAAAGGTTGAAAGGATAAGCGCTCTTAAAAAGAGCGATGCAGATATTGTTTTATATACGGGCGACGGCATTAACGACGCACCCGTTCTTGCAAAGGCGGATGTGGGCGTTGCGATGGGCGGTATCGGCTCCGATGCGGCAATTGAGGCGGCAGATGTTGTTGTTATGAGCGACAGTCTTTCAAAAATATACACAGGCAGAAAAATCGCAAAGAAAACAATGCGCATTGTTAATGAAAATATTGTTTTCAGCATCGGCGTTAAGCTTCTTATCATCATTGGCTGCGCAGTCGGTATTTTTGATGAAAACGCAATGTGGCTTGCCGTTTTCGGAGATGTGGGAGTTTGCCTTATTGCAATTGCAAATTCGCTTCGTGCGCTTTATTATAAGAAATCCAAATTAACGGTTGACAAGTGAGCAACACAGGCATATAATGTTATCACAAAATATTTTCAGGGCGGGGTGAAATTCCCCACCGGCAGTAAGAGGGTTGAGTTCCTTAAAGTCTGCGACCCGCAAAGGCTCTTTGCGGCTGAATCGGTGAAATTCCGATACCGACGGTTAAAGTCCGGATGAGAGAAAATGTTAAATAATGTCAGAACATTTGCGCCCTCGAATAAGCATATCGCTTTTTCGGGGGCTTCTCTTTTGCCCAAAAAGGAGAACAAATGAAAACAAACTCAAAAATCAACACAAAAAAATTAACCACAACCGCCTTGTTGACGGCTCTTGCAGTTGTTTTGCAGTTTATCGAAATTTCAATTCCGATAATGCCAAGCTTCATAAAGCTTGATTTTTCCGATTTGCCGGAGCTTATAGGCGCATTCACCTGCGGCCCGCTTGCAGGAGTGCTTATTGCATTTTTGAAAAATTTAATTCATCTTGCGTTCGGCTCCTCGGGAGGAATAGGCGAGCTTTCAAACTTTATTCTCGGCGCGGTGCTTGCGCTCACGGCAGGATTAATATATAAAAAATTCCCAAATATTAAAGGCGTTATCGGCGGGGGAATTATTGCCTGCATTGTTATGGGCGTTGTTTCAATTCCAACAAACTATTTTATTATTTATCCGCTTTATTATAATGTTATGGGCTTTCCGCAGGAGGCAATTTTGGATATGTATCGCCTTATTCTTCCGTCAACAAAAAGCATTGCACAGGCGCTTCTTATTTTCAATGCTCCGTTCACGGTTGTTAAGGGCTTAATCTGCCTTGTTGTTTCCGCCGCAGTTTATAAGCCGCTGCACAGACTTCTTAACAAAAACGGCTGATACTGCAATATACACAAAAATTTATTCTTTATTTTTAAAAAATATTGTTTATTGATGATTGATATTTAATTATCAATGCTGTATAATATTTTTAAATGAACAGATTTCTGTTCAAATAAAAATTTAGGAGATAAAAAAATGCCACTTGTAACAACAAAGGAAATGTTTAAAAAGGCTTACGAAGGCGGCTATGCTATCGGTGCCTTCAATGTAAACAATATGGAAATCGTTCAGGGCATAACCCGTGCGGCTAAGAAGCTTAACGCTCCTGTTATTCTTCAATGCTCCGCAGGTGCACGCAAATATGCTTCTCACGATTATCTTGTAGCAATGGTTAAGGCTGCCGCAGAGGAAACAGGCCTTCCGATTGCTCTTCATCTTGATCACGGCCCCGATTTTGAAACCTGCAAATCCTGCATAGACGGCGGCTTCACCTCTGTTATGATAGACGGCTCATCTCTTCCTTATGAAGAAAATGTTGCTCTCACAAAAAAGGTTGTTGAGTATGCACATGCTCACGGCTGTGTTGTTGAAGGCGAGCTCGGCACACTTGCAGGTGTTGAGGATGATGTTCAGGTAGATGCAGAAAATGCTTCTTACACTCGTCCGGAGGAGGTTTATGATTTCGTAACAAGAACAGGCGTTGATTCGCTTGCTATCGCTATCGGAACCTCACACGGTGCTTATAAGTTCAAGCCCGGTCAGAAGCCGCAGCTTCGTTTTGACATTCTTGAAGAGGTTGGCCAAAAGCTTCCCGGCTTCCCGATTGTTCTTCACGGTGCATCATCGGTTAATCAGGAGCATATCAAAATGATTAACGAATACGGCGGAGAAATGCCGGATGCTATCGGTATCCCCGAAGAAATGCTTCGCAAGGCAGCATCAATGGCAGTTTGCAAAATCAATGTTGATTCAGATATCAGAATTGCTATGACCGCTGCTCTCAGAAAGCACCTCACCGAAAACCCAACTCACTTTGACCCCCGTCAGTATCTTACTCCTGCAAGAGACCTTATTGAAGAGGTTGTTGCTCATAAGATTGATGTTGTTTTCGGCGCAAAGGATAAGGCATAAGCCGAAATTTAAAAAATAACAAAAATTCCCATTTTGCTTTTTACGGCGAAATGGGATATTTTTTTATATCTAACTAAAAATATAACGGTTTAACATTTTTTAATCATTTTAACTCCTTTTCATTTGCAAACAATAATATTGCACAAGGAATTTGTGCAAAGCAAATTTTTTTAAGGAGAATAAATATGAAAAAGAAAACCGAAAACATTATAAAAGGACTCGGCGTTGCAATGGCAGTCGGCTCCGTTATCGCAAGCGCAAGCGCAACAATGGGATCAAGTAGCTCAAAAACTAAAAAGAATATGAAAAAAGCAGTAGGCAAGGTAAGTGATTTTGTAGACACCGTTTCCACAATGATGTAACCCCAGGCTTGATAAATGGGCTGAACCACTAACGCTTTTCGTTTTTTGCTCGGAGGCAGTACCCTTGTACAGCACCCGCTCGCAAGAAAACGAAATTCAGCCTCATTTATCAAGCCTGCATAATGGGCTGAACCACTAACACTTTTCGTTTTTTGCTTCGCTGTTTTTGCCGTGTTGTTATTATTAACGCAAAGCAACAAAAAATCCGCAAAGGCAATTTGCTTTTGCGGATTAAATCAACACTTTTTTATTTTAAACAAAAACGGAAATTACATATCCAACATATCCGGCAAGCATAACAACGCCCTGCCATCTGTTGAATTTTTTTGTTATAATTGTTGGGAAAACGGCAACCGCAATTGCGCAAAGGCAAACAACCATATCAATCGTAACAGATGAAACGGAAACCGCCAAGGCACCCGTGCCCTTGCCCATTGAAATAAAGGAGCATATCGGCAGAATAAGCGTTAAATCTATAATGTTTGCGCCCAAAATATTGCCTACGGAAAGCGCACCAACCTTTTTTCTTAATGCCGTTATTGTTGTTACAAGCTCGGGCAGAGAGGTGCCTATTGCAATTGCGATAACGCTGATAACTCTTTGAGGAATACCGAGGCTTTGCGCAATCAGAGTTCCGTAATTAACAAGCAAATCCGCTCCGACAACGATGCCTGCCGCACCGAGCACGAAGAAAATAATATTTTTAAACCAGTCATTTTTTGTTGCGGTTTGCTTTGAGGGAACAATATCGTCCTCCTCCTGCAAGCCGATATTTTCAGGGCTCGGCTCAATCTGCGTTTCGCTTTTTTTCATTGATACAAGGTTTTCAATAAAGAAGAAAACAAATATCGCAAAAAGAACAATTAAACCGATTAACGAAAGGCGGTAATATAAATTTGTTTCGCCTTCAAAGGTGAGTGTTTCCTGCTTCGTGAAAATACAACCCAAAACAAGAGCCGCAGAAGCGAAAAACATCATAAGTGCCTTTGGTGCAAATTCCTTTCGCTTGATTGCAAACGGCATACAAACGATGAAAACGCCCATAATCATAGCCGTGTTCGCCGTAACAGAGCCTATGGCGTTACCTGCCGCCATATCAACATTTCCCTTTGCCGTTGCCTGAATACTAACTATCATTTCCGGAAGCGTTGTTGCGATTGAAACAATTGTTGCACCTATAACGAATTTCGGAACGCCGAGCACCTCGGCAATCCAGCTTGCACTGTCAACAAACCAGTCTCCGCCTTTAATGATAAGCACAAGTCCGATTGCAAATAAAACATACATTAAAACCGTTTGCATATTTTTACCACCTTAATTCAGTATATATAATAATATGAATAATAAATCACATATTTTCATTTGTCAATATGCAGTAATGCTTATTAATCTTTAAGCCTTGCTTCAAGACGGTAAATCGGAAGGCCCTGCGAAGCGAAACGGCTTTCATATTCCGTAACGATATTTCCCTCAAACGAGCTGTTGTGCAAATCAAGATTCACATTTGAAAGCTTAAAGCCGTTTGACGAAAGGCTTTCAATGGAAAATTCAAAAAAGTGCATATTATCTGTTTTTTGGCAAATAACTGCATTTGCTGTCATAAGCTCCTTATAAATTTTCAAGAACACCCCGTGAGTAAGTCGGTGCTTTGCATATTTAGCTTTTGGAAAAGGGCAGCTGAAATTAAGATAAATTGCCTCAATGCTGTGCTTTGGTATATACGAGGGAAGATATTGTGCGTTGCATTTCATAAATTTTATGTTTTTAATTTCTCTGCGCATTGCCTCCTCGCAGGCGGCAACAATAACATTTGCTTCCTTTTCGATTGCAATAATGTTTTTTTCGGGATTTTGCTCTGCAAAAGCGCAGGCAAAGGCACCCTTTCCGCATCCTATTTCAAGCACAACGGGATTATCGTTTTTAAATATTTGCACATAATCAATTAGCCTTTTTTCCTTTTCTGCGTTTTGAAAATTCAAATCCTCGTTTTCGCAGTCAATAAGATAATCGGCGCAGTCTGCAATTCTTGCTTCAAGGTTTTTCTTTCGTCTCATTCTCATTTGTTATTGTTCCTCCGCCAACAACCGTGTCTCCGTCATAAAAAACAAGCGCCTGCCCCTTTGCAATTGCCCTTTGCGGCTCATCAAAAATAAGCCTAACCTCATTTTTGCCTGTTTGAATAACCGTTGCAGGCTGCTCCTTCATATTGTATCTTGTTCTTGCCTTAACTCGCATAGGCTCCTCTATTTTATCAACCGAAATCAAATTGATGTCTGTTGCTGTAACCTCTTTTGAATAAAGAGAATTATTGTCGGAAAGCACAACCTCGTTTTTCTCAATATCCTTTGCGCAAACATACAGAGGCGCCTTATAGGCAATTCCAAGCCCTTTGCGTTGGCCGATAGTGTAGCGGATAATACCGTTGTGAGTGCCTATGATTTCTCCGTTTTTTAAAACAAAATTTCCCTGCGGATATTTTTTGCCCGTGTGCTTCTCAATAAAGGCGGCATAATCTCCGTCGGGCACAAAGCAAATATCCTGGCTGTCCTTTTTACGGGAGTTTATAAAGCCGTTTTGCTCTGCAATTTCTCTTATTTGAGTTTTGTTGTATTTTCCGAGCGGAAAAACCGTGTGAGCCAACTGCTCCTGCGTTAAGGAATATAAAACATAGCTTTGGTCCTTGCTTGCGTCCGCACCCTTTTTTAAAAGCCAACGGTTTTTTTCATCATCGTATTCAACGGTGGCATAGTGCCCCGTAACAACACAGTCGCACCCAAGCTCTTTTGCTCTGCCGTAAAGCCTTTCAAATTTAAGGTATCTGTTGCAATCTATGCAGGGGTTAGGAGTTCCGCCGTTTTCGTATGTTTCAATAAATCTTTTTATAACCTTGTTTTCAAAATCATCCTTAAAATTGAAAACATAATAGGGGATACCAAGCCCAAAGGCTACGCTTCTTGCGTCCTCTATATCGTCAAGCGAGCAGCAGGTTTTTTCTCTGCTGATGCCGATATCCTCGTTATCGTAAAGCTTCATTGTTACGCCTATGCAGGAGTAGCCCTGATTTTTCATTAAAAAGGCGGCGACGCTGCTGTCCACGCCGCCGCTCATAGCAATAAGTGCCTTTTTATTCATAAATTAACCGCCGTACTCAATCATTTTGTCTATGCAGCTCTTTGCTTTAAGCCTTGTATCCTCGTCAAGAGTAATTTTTTCTCCGAACTCTCCCTTGCAGCAAAGATAAATCTCCGGCAGGGTTATTGCCTTCATATTGTGGCAAACAAGGTCCTTTGAAACAGGATAAAATCTTTTATCGGGGCAGTCATATTGCAAATGCTCCGCAATGCTGTTTTCCGTTGCGATAATAAATTCCTTTTTATCGCTTTTTTTGGCAAAATCCATAATTCCCGATGTTGAGCCAACATAATCAGCGTGTGCCGTAACCTCGGGTGTGCATTCGGGATGAACAAGCAAAAGCGCATCGGGATGCTCTTTTTTTGCTTCAATAACATTTGCCTCACGCACTCTGCAATGCGTTGGGCAGCCGCCGTGAACAAGCTTAATATTTTTATCGGGGCATTGCTTTGAAACATAGGTTCCGAGGTTGATGTCCGGAATAAAAATAATGTTTTTTTCAGGCATTGCATTAATAATTTTAACCGCAGAGGAGGAGGTTACGCAAACATCGCAAACTGTTTTAAGGTCTGTTGTTGTGTTAATGTAAGCCACAACGGCGTAGCCCTCATTTGCCTCCTTCAATTGCTCAATAAGCTCCTTATCCATTTGCTCTGCCATAGGGCAGCCCGCATTTGGATTTGCAAGGATAACCTCTTTTTCCGGCGAAAGAATTTTAACGGTTTCCGCCATAAAGCGCACTCCCGCCATAATAACCGTTTTTTGCGAAACACCTGCCGCCTTAACGGAAAGCGCATAGGAGTCGCCCACAAAATCGGCAATTTCGCAGATTTCTCTTGCAACATAGGAATGAGCAAGTATGCAAATATCCTTTTCTTTTTTAAGCTTTAAGATTTCCTGTTGGAGTTCGTAAACATTCATATTTTATCCCTTTTGGCAATGCTCGCAGTCGCCGCAGTTTTTAAATTTCTCGGGGTCATAGGCGATATTGTTTTTATCGTAATAATCCTTAACAGCCGCCTTAACTGCCTCCTCTGCAAGAACGGAGCAGTGAATTTTATGTGCCGGAAGTCCGTCAAGTGCTTCAACAACCGCTCTGTTTGAAAGCTCAAGAGCCTCTTCAACGGTGTGGCCCTTAATCATTTCGGTTGCCATTGAGGATGTTGCAATTGCAGAGCCGCAGCCAAAGGTTATGAAGCTAACATCTGTTATGATGTTGTCCTTAACCTTAATATACATTCTCATAATATCTCCGCAAACTGCATTGCCAACCTCGCCAATGCCGTCTGCGTCTTCCATTTTGCCCACATTTCTCGGGTTTTGAAAATGGTCCATAACCTTTTCGCTATATAACATGATTAATTTCTCCCTTCGTAAGCTCATCCCAAACGGGCGACATTCCTCTGAGGTATTCAACAACCTCGGGAACGCATTTTATAATGTAATCAATTTCTTCTTCTGTGTTTTCCTCGCAAATTGAAAGGCGAAGCGAGCCGTGTGCAACCTCGTGAGGCAAGCCTATTGCAAGCAAAACATGGCTTGGATCAAGAGAGCCGGAGGTGCATGCAGAGCCGCTTGAAGCCTCAATGCCCTTCATATCAAGAAGCAGAAGCAGGCTTTCGCCCTCAATACCCTCAAAGCACATATTAACATTGCCGGGAAGTCTGTTTACGGTGTCTCCGTTTACAACGCTGTGCTCAATCGTTGAAAGTCCTGCAATAAGCTTATCGCGAAGCGCACTAACATATTTAGCATTTTTATCTATGTTTTTGCAGGCATCGTCAAGTGCCTTTGCCATACCCACTATTGCAGGCAGGTTTTCCGTTCCTGCTCTTTTTCCTCTTTCCTGTGCGCCGCCCTCAATAAGATTTTGAAGCAAAATTCCTTTTCTGCAATAAAGAGCGCCAACGCCCTTTGGGCCGTGGAATTTATGAGCGGATATTGAAAGCATATCAATATTCATTTCTTTAACATCTATTTTAAGATGGCCTGCCGCCTGAACGGCATCTGTGTGGAATAAAACGCCCTTTTCCTTGCAGACTGCACCGATTTCGGCAATCGGCTGAACCGTTCCGATTTCGTTGTTTGCAAACATAATTGTAACGAGGCAGGTGTCCTCCCTGATAGCGTTTTTTACCTCCTCGGCAGTAACAATTCCGTTTTTGTGAACATCAAGAAGCGTTATTTCATAGCCCTGCTTTTCAAGCTTTTTAAGAGTGTGCAAAACTGCGTGGTGCTCAAAGGCGGTTGAAATAATGTGCTTTTTGCCCTTTCTTGCACCAAGGATAGCCGCCGTGTTTATCGCTTGGTTATCGGCTTCGCTTCCGCCGGAGGTAAAATAGATTTCTCTTGCCTGTGCGCCGAGATTTTTTGCAACGCTCTCTCTTGCTTCCAAAAGCTTCTCCGCCGCCTCCTGACCGATTGTGTGCAGGCTTGAGGGGTTTCCGTAATATTTTTCAAAAATCGGCATCATACATTTCATTTAAGTATGGTTCCATTGCGTGTACTGCCCTGTCGCATATTTTTGTTGTTGCCGCATTATCTGCATAAACAAGCATTTAAACATTGTCCTTTCAGAATCAGATGTTGGGCTTTGTAAGGGGAATTAGTTAAGCCTAACACGAGGCAAATCCCACCAAAGCACTATGATTATATAACTATGATTTCGGTTTGTCAATATTTTATTATATTATTATATATAAATTTACAATATATGCAAATTTTTTTCAAGAGTTAATTTTTTAATCCGAAGGGGCGTTCAATAAAAAGCAGGCGAACACGATGCTCGCCTGCTTTTTGAAAATGCGTATATTGATTTATGAGAAAAGAGGAGTTGAAAGGTATCTGTCGCCCGTGTCGGGAAGAATAACGGCAATGCGCTTGCCCTTAAATTCATCTCTTTTTGCAAGCTCTGTTGCAGCCCAAACAGCTGCGCCGCTTGAAATGCCGACGAGTATGCCCTCTGTTTTTGCAATTTTATTGCCTGTTTCAAATGCAGCCTCATTCGGAACCTTTATGATTTCGTCATAAATTTCCGTGTCAAGCGTTTTCGGAACAAAGCCTGCTCCGATTCCCTGAATTTTATGAGGTCCGCCGTGTCCCTCGGAAAGAACGGGCGAGGTTTCCGGCTCAACCGCAATAATTTTTACATTTGGGTTTTGCTCTTTAAGATATTTGCCAACGCCGGAAAGGGTTCCGCCGGTGCCGACTCCTGCGATAAACGCATCTATTTTTCCCTCTGTGTCCTCCCAAAGCTCGGGACCGGTTGTTTCGTAGTGTGTTTTCGGGTTTGCGGGGTTAACAAATTGGCCGAGAATAACTGCGCCGTCTGTTGAATCGCGAAGCTCCTCTGCCTTTGCAATGGCTCCGCTCATTCCCTTTGCGCCCTCTGTTAAAACAACCTCTGCGCCGTAAGCCTTAACGAGATTTCGTCTTTCAACACTCATTGTTTCGGGCATTGTTAAAATAACCTTATAGCCCTTTGCAGTGCCAACGCTTGCAAGGCCGATACCTGTGTTGCCCGAGGTGGGCTCAATGATTGTTGCGCCCTCCTTCAAGGTTCCGTCTGCCTCTGCGGCGGCTATCATTGCGGCGGCAATTCTGTCTTTAACAGAGCCTGCCGGATTGAAATATTCAAGCTTTGCAAAAATTTCGGCGTCTGCGCCAACTGATTTTGAATAATTGTTTAATTTTAAAACCGGTGTTTTGCCGATGAGCTCGGTAACATTATTATAAACAGCCATAGTGATTTCCTTTCTTAACAAAAATTATTTATTGAATTGCCTTGAACGCTTGGTCAAGGTCTGCAATTATATCGTCAATGTGCTCTGTGCCTATTGAAAGGCGAATTGTGTTATCGTGGATACCCTGCTCCTCAAATTCCTCAGGCGAAAGCTGGGAATGAGTTGTTGTTTTCGGGTGGATAACAAGCGATTTAACATCTGCAACATTTGCAAGCAGAGAGAAAATCTGCAAGCTGTCTATAAATTTCTTTGCCTCTGCTTCTCCGCCCTTTATGTCAAAGGTGAATATTGAGCCTGCGCCGTTGGGGAAATATCTGTCGTAAAGCGGCTTATATTTCGGATTGAGCGAGGGGTGGTTGATTTTTTCAACAAGCGGATGATTGTTCAAATAATCAATAACTGCCTTTGCGTTTTCAACATGCCTTTCAACTCTAAGCGAAAGTGTTTCAAGACCTTGAAGAAGCAAAAATGCGTTAAAGGGAGAAATTGTTGCGCCTGTGTCTCTCAAAAGAATTGCTCTGATATATGTTACAAATGCCGCCTTGCCTGCCGCACCGACAAAGCTAATGCCGTGGTAGCTTGCGTTTGGCTCTGTAAACTGCGGGAATTTATCTGTTTTGCTCCAATCAAAATTACCGCTGTCAATAATAAGACCGCCAAGCGTAGTACCGTGTCCTCCTATAAATTTTGTTGCCGAGTGAACAACAATATCAACGCCGTAATCAAATGCTTTTAACAGATAAGGTGTTGTAAAGGTTGCGTCTGCAACAAGCGGAATGCTGTTTTTATGTGCAAGAGCCGCAAGTGCTTCAATATCAATTATGTTTGAATTCGGATTTCCGAGCGTTTCAAAGAAAATAGCCTTTGTGTTTGGCTTTATTGCCTTTTCAAATTCATCAATACTGTCGGGGTCAACAAAGGTTGTTTCAATTCCGAATTCCGATAAGGTGTGTGCAAGATAGTTGTATGTTCCGCCGTAAATTGTTTTTGCGGCAACAATGTGGCCGCCCGCCTTGGCAAGTGCCTGAAATGTGTAAGAAAGTGCCGCTGCGCCGGATGCGGTTGCAAGCGCTCCAACACCGCCTTCAAGGGCATTAATGCGTTCCTCAAGAACGCCTTGGGTTGAATTTGTGAGTCTTCCGTAAATATTTCCTGCATCTGCAAGACCGAAGCGTGCCTGTGCGTGGTCGCTGTTTCTGAAAACATAGGATGTTGTTTGATAAATCGGAACTGCTCTTGCGTCGGTTGCAGGGTCGGGGCTTTCCTGACCGGCGTGAAGCTGAAGTGTTTCAAAATGATAATTGCGGTTTGACATAATAATAATCTCCTTTAATACAAATATGTTTTAGTTAATTTTTTAATGATTTTTTATAATTTCATTTTTGATGATTTCAACATCGACACATTCGCATAAAAGAGGAATAAATTATTTTGCCTGTTTTGTTTTTACCTGTCATAACATCAACCCTTTTCTACTAATGTCTTAATTCCTATCGGAAAAGTAGGAATTAACCTTGACATAATAATAGCACTCGGCAAATGAATTGTCAAGTGCTATTTTCAAAAAAATTTCAAATAACAAAATTATTGAGCGCAGACCGCTCTTCTTCGGCAAGATCGGCTATTGTTATGTTATCCACAACATTGCTTATTGCATTGTTTAATTTCTCCCAAAGATGAACGGTGGGGCAGGTGCCGTATCTTTCGCATTGATTTTGCTCGTCCTCCGTGCAGGTGGTTATTGCAAGGCTTCCCTCGGTTAGCCTTAGTATCATTCCAACCGTGTATTCCTCGGGCTTTTTAGTTAACTTATATCCGCCGTTTGAGCCTCTTTCGCTTTTAACATATCCCGCTCTGTTGAGCAGGGAAATAATTTGTTCAAGATATTTGGTGCTTATATTCTGGCGGGCGGAGATTGCTTTGATTGAAACATTTTCGCCCGTGTTGTTAAGCGCCAAATCAATCATAAGCCGAAGCGCATAGCGGCCTTTTGTTGATATTTTCATATTTTTTGCCTCTTGATATTCAGTAAATCTAATATACTACAAAGTCAGTAGGATTTCAAGAGCGAAATTATTCAAGGTTGCCCGTTAAAAGCATAACGGCGCTCAGGGCGGCAACGGGCGCTGTTTGGGTGCGCAGTATTCTTTTGCCGAGCGTTGCGGCGGTTGCACCCGATTGAACAACAAGCTCAACCTCCTCCTTTTCGAAGCCTCCCTCAGGGCCTATGAAAAACGCAATGCTTTTTATATTATCGTTAATTATATGCGAAAGCGGCACGCCGCCTCCCTCGTAAAATATAATTTTTAAATCGGCATCGCAATTCTTAACGGCAGCCTTCAAATCAGTCATTTTGTGCACCCTCGGAACAATACCCCGTCCGCTCTGCTGAGCAGCTTCAAGCGCAATTTTATTGTAGCGCACCTGCTTTTTAGCCGCCTGCTTTTCGTCGGGGCGGCTGACGCTTCTTTTTGTTAAAACAGGCGTTATTTCGTAAATTCCAAGCTCAACGCATTTTTGAATTATATCCTCTGTTTTGTCGCCCTTCGGAACGCCCTGATAAAGAGACACTCTTACGCTTGGCTCACTTTCGGATGCCTGCTTATAGCAGGTTTTTAAGGTAACGCCCTCTTTTGTAATTTGCTCAATAATACAGCCGTAATCATTTTTATTACCGTCGCAAACGGTTATCATATCGCCCTGCCTCATTCGCAGGCTTTTTGAAATATGGCGGCTCTGCTCCTCATCGAGAAAGATTTTTTCCCCGTCAATATTTTCAACAAAAAGCTTTTGCATTGCCAACACCTCAATTCAGATTATTTCTTGCCCAGTGAAAAAGATATTGCTGGGCAATTCCTTCATATCCCTTAAAGCATTCGGGCAGGCCGTTTGGATAATATTCAAGCACCCGCTTCATCCAAACATCAACGGGAAAGCATTCAAGAAAGCCAAAGCCGAAAAGCAGAGCGCAGTCTGCAACCTTTATGCCCACTCCGTAAATACCGAGCAAAGCTCTTCGTGCGTCGTCTATATTCATATTCTTGATTTCGTCAAGGTTAAGTCTTCCGCAGGCAACCTCATCGGCAAGCCGCTTAACATATTTTGCACGGTATCCCATTCCAAGCGCTTCAAAATCCTCAACATAAAGAGAGCTTAATTTTTCCGCACTCGGAAAGCCGTATATGCCCGGCGCAATTTCCTCTCCGTAGGCGGCGCAGAGTCTTTTTATTATACCTTTAATTCTTTTTATATTGTTTTGCTGGCTTATAACGAAGGAAACAAGTGCCTCCCATGGCTCCTGATTGAGAATCCGTATTCCGTAGTATTCCTGCATTGCTTCGGCAACAAGCCTGTCCTTGCCGATTTTTTTGCATATCGCCTCGTAATCACGGTCTAAATCAAAATAAGTGCGCCAAATTTCATCAAAATCCTTTTCGCTCGTGTTTTTAAGAATGAAGCTCCCGTTTTCCTCTTTTATATTTAAAAACCTATTATATGCCGTTCCGCTCCAGGAGCCGTCAGCCTGCTTTTCCCATCTGAAAGCTTCTCCGCAGTCAAGCGTAAGGTCAAGCGAAAGGCATTTAACATTTTTCAGTATTATATCGTTTTGCGATTTCTCAATTATCATTATCTGTATAATTTTCTCCTCGTTTTAATAAAAAAATTATACCATAAAGTGTGTCAATAGGGAATATAAAAAATAGCAATTTAACTAAAAAAATCTGTAATAATTTGTAACTTTACAAATTGTTGAAAACTCTGTGTAAACTATTGAAAACTTAAAAATTTAACTTAAATTTGACTTTTCAACAATGAATATTTACCGAAACAAGCCGTTTTAGAGCAAAGTTTTAAACATTTTCAACAAGGTTTTCAACATTTTTAAAATGTTAATGTTAATATACTTTTTGTTGTTAAAAGGTGTTGTCAAGAATTATTTTTTTGCAATTTTAACCAAAAATCGTTTATCAAAAAAATGTATATTCAGGTTTAAAAAATCCAACACTATTTGTATAAAATCTGAAAGGCAATGTGAAGTGTTATGATAAAAGGAGTCAACAAGCAGGTGCTCGAAGTAACGAACACCGAAAATCCCTATTTCGAAAAAATAGTTTTTTTCGTTAAGCCCGAATATGCCGAAAGCGACAGGGAAAAGCTAAAAGCGCAGGCAAAAATATATGCCGATAAGGCTTCAAGGCCGCCAAGGGCAAGAAAAACCAAAAAGGAAATCCGATATATTGTTATTCAAACTCTTTTGTGCCTCGGTGCAGGCGGAGCAATAACATATCTGCTTCAATATTTCGGATAATGCGGCTTTGATATGAAAGGAATGTGTTGAAATGACGGTTTATAAGGCTTTTCGCAATTTTTATGTGTTTCTGATTTCGCTTGCAATAGCTGCAGGTGCGGCGGCAGGCGGCTACACCGCCTATAAGCTTTGCTATAATGAAAAGAACGATGCGGTTTATGCCGTTTCAAAATACGGCTCAACGGGCAATGAGGTTAGGCGAATTCAAAAAAAGCTTAAAGAGCTTGGGTTTTATAACGGCAGTGAGGACGGGATTTACGGCAGTCAAACGCAAAGCGCCGTTAAATCATTTCAAAAAAGCGTGGGAATAACGGCAGACGGCATTGCAGGCTCAAAAACGCTTCTTTATCTCGGGCTCGGCGGCTCCTCAGGGGGCAATTCAACGCAGTATTCAAATTCGGATGTTGAGCTGCTTGCAAAGGTAATCTCTGCCGAAGCAAGAGGAGAAAGCTATGAGGGTCAGGTTGCCGTAGGCGCAGTTATTCTTAACAGAGTAAGCCACCCGTCATTTCCGGATAGCATAAGCGGGGTGGTGTATCAGTCGGGAGCGTTCTCCTGCGTTTATGACAGTAATTGGTATCAGCCTGTTTCAGAGACCTCCAAAAAGGCGGCAACAGATGCAATTAACGGCTGGGATCCGTCGGGCGGTGCAATTTATTATTATAACCCTGCAAAAACGAATGATAAGTTTATGCACTCACGCCCTGTTATAACAACCATCGGAAGCCACAGATTTTGCATGTAAAATACTATAATAAAAACGGGAGAGCATTTTGCTCTCCCGTTCAGCGTGTAGAAAAAGTCCAAATAACAAATTTCTACACGCTGACAGACTTCGAGAAATGGAACTGAATTCCGCTTTATTGCGATAATTGCTGTACGATGGTACCGCTTTGTCGCAAAAAGCGGAAAGTGCCTAAAAGCGGCTTGGATTCGATATCCAAGCCGCTTTTAAAATATTCGTTGATATGATTTATACTACGGCAGGAGCAAGCCCCTGCTCTGCGAAAAGTACAACACTTAAATAAACTTAGGCACGGTTCAGACCACTTTATCGACAGTCTGAAAGCGGGAGATAAAGCTCTCCCGCTTTTGCTTTTTATTTTGTAAAGAATGTGAAAAATGCCTTGTATGCCATATAAACATCAATTTTGCTGACAATTTCATACGGCGCGTGCATTGAAAGCACGGGAACGCCGACATCAATTGTGTCAACATCAAGGTTTGCAACATACATAGCAACGGTTCCGCCGCCGCCGCCGTCAACCTTGCCGAGCTCGCCGCTCTGCCAAAGCACGCCGTTGCTTTCAAGAAGCGTTTTAACCCAGCTCACAAATTCCGCAGAGGCGTCGCTCGTTGAGCTTTTGCCGTGTGAGCCTGTAAATTTAGTTACGCAAACGCCGTTGTTGATGAAGCTTGCGTTGTTTTTCTCATAAGCAAATGACCATGTTGGGTCATAAGCGGCGTTAACATCTGCCGAAAGGCATTTACTGTGCCTCAAAACATCTCTGCCCTCAAAGCCTTCAAGGCGCGCAAGGTCCTCAATGAAGTATTTCATATAGCTTGAATTAAGTCCCGTGTTGCCGTCGCTTCCGATTTCCTCTTTATCCGTAAGCACGGTAAGAGCTGTGTATTCGGGCGCTTCGTCAATATCAAGAATGGCTTCAAATGCGGGATAAGCGCAAACCCTGTCGTCATGGCCGTAGCCGCCAATCATACTTCTGTCAAAGCCTATATCGTCAACGGTAAATGCCGGAACAAGCTCAAGCTCTGCGGAAAGAAAATCTCTTTCAACGATTGAATATTTGTCGTAAAGCAGTTTAAGAATGTTGAGCTTAACTCTTTCGCTTGCCTCGTCATCCTTAAACGGACGCGAGCCGATAAGAACATTAAGCTCCTCGCCCTTAACAAGCTCGTTTGGCTTTCTTGTGTATTGTTCAAGAGCAAGGTGGGGAAGAATATCCGTCATACAGAATTTCGGCTCGCCGGGCTTTTCGCCAAGCTTAATGTCGATATATGTGCCGTCATTCTTGCAAATTCTGCCGTGAAGAGAAAGCGGAATTGCTACCCATTGATATTTTTTGATACCGCCGTAATAATGCGTTTTGAAAAACGCCATTGAGCTTTCCTCATAAACGGGGCATTGCTTTAAATCAACCCTCGGAGAATCAATATGCGCCGCCGCAATGCGAACGCCCTCGTTAATCGGCCTTTTGCCTTTAACGCAAAGAATAATCGCCTTGCCTCTGTTTGCAACATAAACCTTATCTCCCGGCTTGAGCGGAGCGCCGAATTCGTCAAATTTAACGAAGCCTGCCTGCCTTGCCGTTTCCTCTGCCCAAGCGGCAACCTCACGCTCTGTTTTGTTTTCAAACAGGAATGATTTGTAGCCCTCGCAGAAATCGTCGCAGGCGTTAAGCTCCTCCTCGCTCATAAAGTCAACGCCGTTTTCCTTTTTGTTGAAAAGAAGCTTTTCAAGCTCCTTTGCTGAATTTTCACTCATAATAGCATAACCTTTCCGGCTGAAATTTTTAATATAAGCCCCTCTGCGAGCCGAGCAGAGAAGCCGAGCAAGTCTGCCGCATTATGCTGCTTCTTGCCCTATTAAGAGGAAATAACACCTTTACATTATTTCCTCAAACAGTCTTTTTATTTGCTCATCTGTATTTCTTCCGTCATTAATAACGGTAAAATCGGAATGTTGGGCGAAAAACTCCTCGCTAAGCTGAGCGGAAATGCGCTTTTCGGCAAGCTCTCTTGTTATTCCGTCTCGCTTCATAATCCTTTCAAGGCGCATCTCATACGGCGCCGTAACGCAAACGATTTTTGTGCAAAAAGCGTCTGCCTTGCTTTCAAAAAGCTGAGGAGCGTCAAAAACGCACGGAAACCTTGCGTTTGATATGCACAATTCAAGAATTGCAGGGTGCATAATGTTGTTAAGCGCCTGTGTTTTTTCGGGGCATTCAAAGGCTCTTTCGGCAAGCAGGCTCCTGTTGAGCACTCCGTCTGTAACCGTGTCTGCGCCGAACTCTCTTTGAATTTCGGAAAGCACGGGCGAACCCCTTTCGGTTATCATTTTTGAATAGTAATCTGCGTCAACAATATGGAAGCCCGCTTTTTTAAGTGCCTCGCAAATATAACTTTTTCCTGCGCCCGTTTGACCTGTCAGCCCTATAAGAAACGGCCTTTCAAGGTCTAAAACGCAAAACGCCGCCGCTCTGATTAAGCGGTTGTAAACGGCAAGCCCCACTCCCGTAAGCCTTGGATTTCTTGCGTAAACCTTTTTTGCACCGAGCTCGTCAAGCCTGCGTAACGCATTAAACAGTGCGTGCGACTGACTTAAATCATCGCCCTCTTTCCCAAAGGTAACCCTTGGAATTGAAACCTCGTCGTCCTCATAGCAAAGTGCAAAGGCGTCCTTTTGCATATTAACATATTTTTCGTATTTCTCTTTATCGGCGTTAAGTATTATTATTTTCGCCCTCGGTGCATAATGCTTGTATTTCATTCCGGGGGATGCCGCAGTCTCTCCGTCCTTCATACCTTCGGTAACGGCACTTGCAATCTTAACCTCGCCGATAACCTCTTCAAGCATTTCCTTTGTAACTGCACCCGGCCGAAGAATAACGGGGATTTCCTCGGCAAGCGTTATAACTGTTGATTCAATCCCGAATTCACACGAGCCTCCGTCAATAACAGCGTCAACTCTGCCGTTTAAATCCTCAATAACATATTTTGCATCGGTTGGGCTCGGAAGGCCGCTTGTGTTTGCGCTCGGTGCGGCAATCGGCACACCTGCCTCTTTAATAACCGCCCTTGCAATCGGGTTTTGCGGCATTCTTATTCCAACTGTGTTAAGCCCGCCGCTGACCGTATTTGAAATTCTGTTGCTTTTCGGCAGAATAACCGTCAGCGGAGCAGGGAAGAATGCGTCAATAAGCCTTTGCGCCTTGGGTGTAACCTCTTTAACAAGCGGAATAATATCTTCTTTTTCGGCAATGTGAACAATCAGCGGATTGTCGCTCGGTCTGCCCTTTGCCCTGTATATATTTGCAACGGCATCGTCATTATATATGCTTGCGCCTAAGCCGTAAACCGTTTCGGTAGGAAAAGCAACAAGTCCGCCGCTGCGCAGAATTTTTCCGGCAAGCGCAATATCCTCTTTATTTGTTTTCAGTATCTTTGTTTCCATAAAAATTTGTGCGTTACTCCTCTGCACTCGCTTTCAGCTTTTCAGCCGTGTCGGCAGTTATAAGGGCGTCTATCAGCTCGTCAAGGTCGCCGTTAAGTATCTGTTCAAGCTTGTAAAGAGTAAGCCCGATTCGGTGGTCGGAAACTCTGCCCTGCGGATAATTGTAGGTTCTTATTCTTTCGCTTCTGTCGCCCGTGCCAACCTGCGCCTTGCGCTCGCCTGCTATTTCGGCGTCATGCTTTGCCTTTTCTGCATCATAAAGTCGGGAGCGCAAAACTTTAAGAGCCTTTTCCTTGTTTTTGTGCTGGCTTCGCTCGTCCTGACATTCAACAACCGTTCCCGTGGGAATATGAGTTATTCTTATTGCGGAGGAGGTTTTGTTTATGTGCTGGCCGCCTGCGCCGCTTGAACGGAAGGTGTCTATCTGCAAATCCTTTTCGTTTAGCTCAAAATCAACATCCTCTGCCTCGGGCAAAACGGCAACCGTTGTTGTTGATGTGTGTATTCTGCCCTGGCTTTCCGTTTCGGGAACTCGCTGAACTCGATGAACTCCGCTTTCAAACTTGAAGCGGCTGTATGCGCCGTCGCCCTCAACGGAAAAGCTGATTTCCTTGTATCCGCCAAGCCCTGTTTCGCTTGCGTTGAGCACCTCTGTCTTAAAGCCCTTTGCTTCGGCGTACATAGAATACATTCTAAAAAGAACACCTGCAAAAAGAGCGCTTTCCTCTCCTCCTGCACCGCCTCTTATTTCAATAATAACATTCTTTGAATCGTTAGGGTCTCTCGGCAAAAGCAGAATTTTCAGCTCGTTTGATATTCTTTCGATATCCTCCTTGCTTTGCTCAAATTCCTCTTTAACCATTTCGGCAAAGTCGCTGTCCATTCCGCCCTCGTCAAGCATTGCTCTGCATTCCTCGTTAGACGAAAGAGCCCTTTTGTATTCCCTAAACTTTTCAACAACGGGAGTTAATTGCTTTAACTCCTTCATCAGCCTTGTGTATTGCTCCAAATCGGAAACGATTTCCGGCTTGCACACAAGCTCGTTCACTTCTTCAAATCTTTTTTCAACTTCGGTTAATTTATCAAACATTTTTAACACCTTTTATATTTTTCTGCGCCTTAATTCTGGGCACCATAAATTCCCGTCCGCAGCCGAGGCACCTGAATTTATAATCAACTCCGAGCCTTAAAAGCTCAAATTCCTTTGAGCCGCAGGGATGGGGCTTTTTCATAATAACAATATCGTGAAGCTTTAAATCCATATTAATTGCCCACCTGAAAAATCACACTTATTATTAATATATTACTATTTTAAACCATATTGTAGCACATTTAATCAAGCTTTACAACATAATTGAGATTTCTTTTGCATAGAATTAAAACAGACATATATAACGAGAGTGATAACGGGAAAAATCACGCTATCACGATTTTATCGCCCTCAAAATCAATTTTGAGATGGGCAAATTCACATCACGCCTTGTCCGGCTACAACAAGGGATGAATCGAGATTTAATATATTTGTAGCCGGAAAGGCTATGTGAATTGTTATGAAATTTTATCCCGAGGGGCAAAATCCTGCACTTTTGCGCACCTTTGATACTCTTGAAGAGGTTAAAACCGCAATGATGAACGGAAGCGTTATTGAATCAAGAGTGCTTTTGTGCGACAGTGAGCATAACCTTCATGTTGATTTGGGAATTATCAGAGGCGTTATTCCAAGGGAGGAGGGCGCCATAGGAATTGATGACGGCACAACACGGGATATTGCCCTTATTTCAAAGGTTAATAAGCCTGTTTGCTTCGTTGTTCTCGGCTTTCAGCGTGATGATTACGGCAATATAAGCGCCATTCTTTCCCGAAAGGCGGTTCAGCTCGGATGCAAAAAAAGCTATATTGATAATCTGCGTGAGGGAGATATTATCGACGCCCGTGTAACTCATCTTGAAAAGTTCGGTGCGTTTATTGATATCGGAGCAGGGCTCAATGCTCTGATTCCTATTGATATGCTTTCCGTTTCACGCATAAACCATCCTCGTGAAAGGCTTTATGAGGGCGAATGTATAAAGGCTGTTTTAAGAAAAAGAGAGCCGCAAAAGCTAACCTTTTCACTCAAAGAGCTTCTTGGCACATGGAGCGAAAACGCAATGCTGTTTAATCCGGGAGAAACCGTTACGGGAACGGTAAGAAGCATAGAGCCTTATGGAGTTTTTGTTGAGCTTATGCCGAATTTAGCAGGCCTTGCAGAGCCGTGCGATATGCTCTTTGAGGGGCAGCGTGTTGCGGTTTACATAAAATCCGTTTTGCCCGATAAAATGAAAATAAAGCTTGTTGTTGTTGAAGCATTTGAGGAATCGGAAATGGCGCAGGAGCTAACATATTTTGTTAAGGAGGACCACATAAGCCGCTTTGAATATTCAACGCCCAACTCGCCAAAGGTTATCTCAACCGTTTTTGATGAATAAAAAAGCGCCTGCGATTGCAGGTGCTTTCCGCTTATTATAAATTTTAAAATGGATTTATTCCGTCTGCGGACGGATTTAACTGAAAAAACCACTTTTGTTTAAAAACAAAAGTGGTTTTTTTCATTGGAGCGGATTACGAGACTCGAACTCGCCACCTCCACCTTGGCAAGGTGGCGCTCTACCGGATGAGCTAAATCCGCAAGTTGTAATAGAATTATAACCAATGAAAGCCGATTTGTCAACACTAAAAAGTAAAAATATTATCTGTTCTTAACTATTTATCTATTTACATTGCTTATTCTTTTTGTTAAAATTAGAATGTGTAATTATATAAAGTGGGGAATTAGGCGAATTTTAATATGGAATATCAAATATTACCTATCGGCGATTTGTGGAAAAGCGGAATGTTTTCCGTTCCGCAGGCGGTTGCCGAAAAATATTTAAAGCTTGCAAGTGAATATCAGTTAAAGGCATTGCTCATAATTTTAAGCAGTGCGGGAATTTCAACAGATGAGGAAATCTCCAAAAGGCTCGGTATAACCGTTTCGGATGTCAGAAGCATAATGGAATTTTGGCAAGCCGAGGGAGTTGTTTGCCCTTCGGGAGAGGAAGTATTAAAGCCCGAAAAATTGCAAAAGCCTGCCGAGGCAGAGCCAAAGCAGGAAATTAAAAAGCCCCTGCCCGTTAAAAAGGAAAAGCAGGAGATAAAAATATCCGCTCCTAATCTTTCGCCAAAGGACATTGCTTGCCTTGCGGGAGAAAATCCCGAAATAGCAGAGCTTCTTAACGAGGCGCAGGAGGCATACGGCAGAACGATAAGCCCGAGCGAGCAGGAAATGATAGTAAATCTTGTTACCTTTTACGGCTTGAGCTACGGTGCAGTTTTAATGCTTTTGGGCTATTGTAGGCGCGAGCGCGAAGCAGGCAGAGCAATCAGCGCAGGATATTTTTATAAAATTGCCGAAAAATGGCTTGATGAGGGAATAACAACCGTTGAAGAGGCAGAGGAGAAAATCCGTGCGCTTGAACAGGGCGGCCGCCTTTGGCAAACAATAAAGGAGCGCGCGCAGATAAGTAAAAAAACGCCCACTGTTTCTCAAATGGAAATGATTAATCAGTGGAAAAGCGACTTTTCAATGGAAATGATAGAGCTTGCCATTGATGAAATGAAGGAAAACATTGATAATCCTAATTTAAGATATGTTGATAAAATCCTGAAAAATTGGAAAAAGGCAGGCATAAAAACGCCTGCGCAGTATAAAAAGAGCCTTGAAGAATATAAAAAGAAAAAGGAGGAGGCTGAAAACGCAAAAAGCGGAAAAATCAGCCGTGCTCCCACTTACGATTTAAAGGATAAAAGGAAAAAGGATTTAAGCAACACGGATATTAAATATTGATTTAAAGGAGCATAAAATGCCTTACACAACAGAAACCTATCAAAAAGCAATAAACATTCTTCAACACAGAAGAGATAATGCAACGCTTGATTTACAGCAAAGAACGGCAGAGGCACAAAGCAAAATCCCCGAGCTTGCCGATATTCAAAAAAGGCTTTCTCAAATAGGACTGAGCATTTCAACCCTGCTTTTTAAAAGTGATAATCCGCAGGAGGAAATAGAAAAGCTCAAGCAGGAAAGCCTCGCGCTTCAAGAAAAGAAAAAGGCGTTGCTCGTTAAAAACGGCTTTGAGCCCGATGCGCTCACTCTTAAATATACCTGCCCTGCCTGTCAGGACAGCGGCTATATCGGCGAAAGGCTTTGCTCGTGCCACAGGGAGCTTCTTAAAGATATTGAGCGCAATTCGCTAAAAAAGCTTGCTCCGCTTGATAGGTGCACATTTGACAGCTTTGATATTAATTATTATCCTGCCGAGGCTATGGAAAACGGCGTTTCCCCCCGTGAAAAGGCAGAGAAAATTTTAAACTCCTGCCGTCTTTATGCGCAGTCCTTTAATCTTCATTCGCCAAGCATACTTTTTATGGGCGGAACGGGGCTCGGCAAAACGCATTTAAGCCTTGCAATTGCAAATGTTGTTATAAATAAGGGCTTTTCCGTTGTTTACGGCACAAGTCAAAATATTCTTTCGGATTTGCAAAATGAAAATTTCGGCAGGTCGGAGGGCATATATTATAACGAATATGAAGTTCTTCACGCCGATTTGCTTATTATTGACGATTTGGGAACGGAATATAAAAATCAGTATTCCGTTGCGTGTCTTTATAATATTATCAACACACGAATTTTGAAAAATCAGCCCACAATAATCAGCACAAATTTTGATTATGACGATTTGGAAAGAGATTATAATCAAAGAATAACAAGCCGTCTTGCAGGCGCTTATTCAACGCTTGTGTTAGAGGGCAATGACATAAGGTTTATAAAATAAAAATCAATCACGGCTTATAACGAAAAGAGGTGGAGAGGCTGAGCAAATATAATTATTTTGACGATGATTTTGACGATTACGGGGAACGACCGCCGAAAAAGCGTTTTCATAGAATAGAGTCTGCCGATGTGCAGGAGGCGCTTGCTGATTTTTTCTATGGCGCAAGAGAGCTTGTCTGCGAAAGGCTAACAGGCACTGCGTCGCCTGAGGGCAGAAGGGCAAGGCTCAGCTTTTCTGCGGGAATAATCGTTCTTATCGTTGCTTCTATTATAATAACCTGCGTTGTTTTTTCTGCCGAGCTGAAAAAAGCAAATACGGTTTCAGCAAGATATTATTCTGCCGCCGGCGAGGTTTGCACTCAGCTTCTTTCCGAGCACGGCGTTTGCAAGGCAGAGCTTTCGGAGGACGGAGAAAGCTATTATTTAAGCGGACTTGTTTATGCAAGGCAAATGGATTTTGACGGCGACGGTAAGCCCGAGCTTCTTGCCTCTTATTACAGCGCAAGCGTATATTATGTTGAGGTTTGGGGATATGACGGCTCTGATTTTGTTAAAAAATATTCGGGCAAGGCAAATTCGCTTGCCGATAATGCCTCTGTGGGAAGCTGGATTTCAATTTATCATCATTCCGGCAAATATTATATAGGCGAGCTTGCAGACGAAACAAAAATGAATTTGCTTTCGCTCGGCTCAAAGGAGTTTAAGCAGTCTAAGGATTGCGAATATGATGCGGTTAATGATATTTATGCTGTTAACGGAGAGATAAACAGCGTTGATTTTGAAACGATAAAGCTCTCCTGCCTAACGGAAAAAAGGGCAGAAAGAATGACAGAGGCGGTTGCCTCTGCGCTCAATAGCTTTAATACGCAAACAATTCAGCAAATTCAGGCGTCAAAAAGCGCCGAGCAGCTAAGAAAAGAAGCGTATTATGATATTATTCAAGAATATAACGATAAATACGGCAAGGCATATTATGATTCCTCGTCAACCGTTTGCTTTGCGGGCGGTCTTGCCGTTGTTGATTTAATTGATTTCAATGCAGACGGGACGGATGAGCTTCTTGTTATTTACAGATACGATAAAAAGGTTGCCGGCGAGGATTCAAAGGGCAATTATGAAATGACAACCGAGCCCGAGTACCGCCTTGAAATATATTATTGGAACGGAAGCACGGCGGTTAAGGCGCTTGAAAATGACGGTGTAAGTACCCTTCAAAATGAGCAGAGCGAGCAAAGGTTTTATATTCTTCAAAGAGACGGCTCAAAAACAAATCTTTGCCGCAACACCTATGTTTACAATAAGGACACCTCTAAAAAATTGAAGGCAACAAGCCGCATAAGTGAAATGGATGAATTAGGAGAGTTTTCCTCTCCGTTCGTTGCAGTTGTAAACAGTAGCTACGGCTACTTAACATACGAGTTAAACGGCGAAAGGGTTTACAGAAAAGAGTTTAACGAAAAGGGCTATAAGGTGCCAACCTTCTGCAATAATGATGATTATGATGAAAACGAATTTGAAATAATCTATCTTCAAGGCAAGGCGCAGGAGGGCTCGCAAATTAAAAGCGTTGTTTCCGAAACGCAGAAAACAATTAAGGAAATAAACAAAAATTATGCATCGTAATTGCGAAGCAAAAACGGGTCGGCGTGGAAACCGAACCCTACAAACACGCATTGAAATTGTTATATAATCTAAATGCTATACCGTAGGGGAAAACTGCGTTTTCCCGATAATCGGGACGGGCAACCCGTTCCCTACAAACATACATTTAAATTATTATATAACCCAAAAGAAAAGCCGAAGCAAAATGCTTCGGCTTGTTTTTATGCGTTGCTTAATTAACGGATATTATCTCTTTCCTGCTTTTTCTTTTTGGAGATTGTTGCGATTGCAACACCGGTGCCGCTGACAAGAAGCATTACCGCCCATATAAGAACACCGAAATCTGCTCCTGTTGCGGGGCTCTTTGTGCTCTTGTCTGCGTTTTTATCTGCGGTTGTGTTTTCCGTTTTGTTTGAGGTGTTTGCTTGGTTTGAATTGTCTGTTTTGCCGTCATCAACGATTGGTGCGTTTTTGTAGGTTGCGGTAACCGTAACCTCTTCGCTGCCCATAACGAATGTTGTTTCGGCGCTGTTTTCGTCTGCAAGCACAACATTGCCGCTTTCAACAATCCATTTATCAAAAGCCTTGCCCTGTGCAGGTGCGTTTGCTTTAATTGTTACGGTTGCGCCGTCATAATAATCTCCGCTTCCCGAGCCGCCGTTAACCGTTACGGGCATAACGGGAGCAAGCTCGCCGCATTCGCAAATTCCGTCAACAAAGGTGTGATATGGCTCTATTGTGAAGTCCAAAGAATCTGCGGTATTTCCACTGCCGTTAAGCGCCGCTGTGTAAGCATCCAAGGACACGCACGGAACATAGATTATTGTGCCGGGTTCGCAAGTATTGAATATATTTGAGTCAAAATTCTGTTGCGGAGTTTTATCCGTAAATTTAATGCCTGAAACATTTGAACCACAGAAGGCACTTCCCGAAACCGTGCTTCCCTCGGGAAGAACGATAACATCGGTTTTGTCTTCAAGTGCCGTGCCGATTTCGTTGAACGCGCCTGAATTCAAAAATGTTTTCTTTGCAAATGTTATTGTTTTCAAATTTTCTGCGTTTGAGAAGCTGTTGTTTCCAAGCTTGCTTTCGCCGTTGAAAACAATCTCTTTTAAGCCTGTTGTATTGCTGAATACACTTCCTGCGGATAAATCAACATCGCCCTCAAAGGTTACTTTTTCAAGAGCATCACAGTAGGAAAAAACAGCCATACCAAAGGTTGAGCCTGCGGGGATGGTAAGCTCGGTAAGCGTTGAATTGTATCTGAATATTCCGTTTCCAAGCTGTGTTTTTCCGCCGAAGAATATCTCTTTAATGTTAGGCGAACCGTCGAAAGCACCGTTTGAAAGCTTGCTTTCGCCGTTGAAAATAATTGATTTAAGAGCGGTTGCACCTGAGAAAATACCGCCTGCGGATAAATCAACATCGCCCTCAAAGGTTACTTTTTCAAGAGCGGTGCAGTTGTAAAAAATGCTTGGACCAAAGGTTGAGCCTGCGGGGAAGGTTACCTCCGTAAGCTTTGAATTGTTGGCAAACACACCGTTTGCGATTTCCGTTTTTCCGCCGAAGAATATCTCTTTAATGTTAGCCGCACCGTTGAAAGCACCGTTTGAAATCTTGCTTTCGCCTTTAAAAACAACTGTTTTAAGAGCGGTTGTGCCTGAGAAAATACCGCCTGCGGATATATCAGCATCGCCCTCAAAGGTTACTTTTTCAAGAGCGGTGTAGCTGCAAAAAATGCTCGGACCAAAGATTGAGCCTGCGGGGAAGGTTAACTCCGTAAGCTTTGAATTGTCGGAGAATACACCGTTTGTGATTTCCGTTTTTTCGCCGAAGCTGATTGATTCAAGCTTGCTTGAGCCTGCAAATGCACCGTTTGAAATCTTGCTTTTGCCTTTAAAAACAAGTGTTTTAAGAGCGGGTGTACCTGAGAAAATACCGCCTGCGGATAAATCAACATCGCCCTCAAAGGTTGCTTTTTCAAGAGCAGGGCAGCCGGAAAAAGAACCCACTCCAAAGGTAGAGCCTGCGGGGAAGGTGAGCTCCGTGAGCTTTGAGCAGTTGCCAAATATACTGTTTGCGATTTTTGTTTTTCCGCCGAAGGTAATCGTTTCAATATTATGCGCGTTATTAAAAGCACCGATTGAAAGACTGCTTTCGCCGTTAAAAACAATTGTTTTAAGAGAGGTTGCACCTGCGAAAATGCCTCCTGCGGTAAAGCTGATATCGCCCTCAAAGGTTACGCTTTCAAGGTTCTCTAAGTCCTGAAAAGCAGAGGAATTGATTTCCGTTACCTCTTCGCTGATGATAACGGATTTAACATCAGTGGCGGAAACCTCACTTGTCCATGCGGTGATTCCTGCCGGAGTGTTAATGCTCAGCTCGCCTGTTTCAGCGGAAAATGAATAATCGCCCGGTAAGGCATAGCCGATAATTGCCGTGGGAAGCATTGCAAATGCCAGCAATGCCGCCAGCAAAAGCGAAATCGCTTTTTTGCTTTTTAATTTTAAATTCATAAAGTTTCCTCCTGATTTTTTTTGCGTATAAATACAGATTAATTATATAATATATATTATTATTTTGCAAGAGATTTGAAATATAATAACATTATAATGATATGAAATGTGTTTTTAAATATCCGTCCAAAATATACAGAATTTAAATATACATGATTAGCTACTGACACAATTGACAGGTCTTCTTCATTCAAATGTTCCTCTATGTATGCAACAGCTTCTGACATATATTCTTTGAAAAACTTTGTTTCATTACCGCATCCTTTTTCCTTCCTCTTCTCGATCACATTGCACAAAATTTTGTAGCATACATCGATTGATTTGCTAGCTGTCAGTTTTTGAATATTTGAATAGTATTTTTGATACTGATCCATTAGTTCTTCCGTAATCCCGTACGAATTCCTTAACATCGACTCTGTCTTCAGCATAATCCTGTGTATCTCATACATCTGCCGTTCTTCCTCTTCCGGAAGTCCATAAATAAAATGAATAAATCCTTCTTTCAGTTCCTTAACGTCATTTCTTCTGATTGCATTAAGAATCATGGTTTCATAATCCTCAGAGGGTACTTTTTCAACATCTTCCTCCAACTCTTCCGGCATTGTAAATGCACTGGCTCCCGACATACATGCCAGTTCAAATAATTTTGCCGCCTCATTGTAACTTTTTTTAATGCCTTCTATTCCCTTATATGGTTTCGATATTGCCGCAACGACCGGATAATCTTTTTCTTTTACCATTTCAAACAGCTGCTTTAGCGTGATAACAGATTCTCCACTTAACGCCTTTATAATGAAGATGATGGCATTCTCTTCACTTTCAAATGCCCAGTAAAAAAAAGAGGCACCGATATAGTTTTCCAATAGTTGGAGCATTGCAAATTTTTTTGCCTCGTAATCAAGTGAATTTGTGATCTTG